>CBDULU010000278.1:0-3585 GCA_965368155.1 uncultured Flavobacteriaceae bacterium | reverse complement strand
AAACCTTCACCACGATACGACCTATGCGAACAAATTGTTCCAATATATGAGCTTTGCCATACCCGTTTTGGTCAGTGATGCCTTGGCCCAAAAGAATCTTGTTGAAGAGGTTAAAAGTGGTTTGGTGCATAAAGAAAAAGATGCGACCGAGATCGCTGAAAAGATATTGATCTTATATAAAGATCCTGACTTGTCAAAAAAGTTGGGGATGAATGGGAAACAATTTATTGAGGAGAAATATTGCTGGGAAAAGGTCTCGGGAAATTTGAAGGACCTATATTTGGAATTTGAGAAACCTTGAAAGTTTTATTGATCACATATTACTGGCCCCCTGCGGGAGGCAGCGGCGTTCAAAGATGGCTTAAGTTTGTTAAGTATTTACCATCTTTTGATGTGACTCCTGTTGTTTATACGGTGAAAGATCCAGACTATGCAGTAGAAGATGAGAGCCTGCTTTTAGAGGTCCCAAGCGATGTAGAAGTGATCAGAGAAAGTATCTGGGAACCGAATTCGATCCTGTCCAAATTTAACCCTAAAGAGAAGCAAAAAAGTGCAGGTTTTATTGATCCGAACCCTTCCTTTCTTGGTCGTCAGATACAATATGTGAGGGCTAATTTTTTTATCCCTGATGCCAGAAAGTTCTGGATCAAACCATCTGTTAAGAAATTGACGCCTTTTGTTGTTGAACATGAAATTGATGTTATAATCACTACAGGGCCTCCTCATAGTTTACATATGATCGGAGCCGAAATAAAGAATAGAACAGGGGTCAAGTGGCTTGCAGATTTTAGAGATCCATGGACAAATATAGATTATTTTCACAGTTTACCCCTCACCCAAAAGGCGAAAGAAAAGCACTATCAAATGGAAACGATGGTTCTCAAACAAGCCGATGCGGTAACTGTTGTCGGAAACAGCATGAAAGAGGAATTTAGTGATCGAAATGACCATGTTCATGTATTGACCAATGGGTTTGATGAAGCCTCGAAAACTGAAGAGGTACTTTTAGATAAAAAATTCAGTATCTGTCATATAGGGATGATGAATGCTGATCGGAATCCTAAAATATTATGGCAGGCTTTAAAGGAACTGACGGAAGCTTCAGCCGATTTTAAAAAGGATCTGGAGGTAAAGTTGATCGGAAAATGTGATCAGGAAGTGCATCAAAGTGTGCGTGAATTTGGATTGAAGGAACATGTTTCTTTTGTGGCTTATGTACCCCACAAGGACGTGTTGAGGTTTCAGCGATCTGCTCAGGTATTGCTGTTGGCAGTAAATAATGTACCTTCTGCTAAATCCTTGATTACAGGTAAAGTATTTGAGTATTTACAAAGCCAAAGACCCGTGATCGGCATTGGCCCCGTGGATGGGGACCTTGCAGCTATTTTGAATGAAACCGGGGCAGGTCAAGTGATAGATTTTGAAGATATTGTGGCTTTAAAGCAATTGATAAGTAGTTATTATAATTTATATAAGTCAGGTAAACTCCAAGGCGAAACCAGAAATATAGATCGTTATCACAGAAAACATCTAAGCAGGGATCTGGCTGAGATTTTAAAAAGTTTATAATGAAATTGAATTAGAGATAAGGATTCAATTCTATCTCTGGAATGAAAAGTATATTTATGAAAGAATTGGACTGAAGATCTCAATGGTTCATAAATGTGATTGTTTATTAGTGTAGAACAAATGAAAAAAATAGTAAGCATTTTAGGAGCGCGTCCGCAGTTTATCAAGGCAGCAGTATTGAGTAGGATCATTCAAGAAAAAAAAGAATTCTCTGAAGTTCTCGTTCATACCGGGCAGCATTTTGACGCCAATATGAGTGAGGTATTCTTTAAGGAAATGGATATCCCAAAACCAAAGTACAATTTGGATATAAATGGTATAGGTCACGGGGCCATGACAGGAAGAATGCTGGAGCAGATAGAAGGGGTACTCTTACATGAAAAACCTGATTTGTTGGTAGTGTATGGTGATACGAATTCTACGCTGGCAGGAGCTCTCGCGGCGAAAAAATTAGGAATCAAAGTCGCTCATGTAGAGGCGGGTCTGAGGTCATTCAATATGGCTATGCCTGAGGAAGTCAATAGAATTTTAACTGATAGGATTTCAGATTTGTTGTTTTGCCCTACCCTAACGGCCTTGTCAAATTTAAAAGCCGAGGGCTTTGAGAATTTTGATGCGAAGGTAATTTTGTCAGGCGATATTATGGGAGATTCGGTAGCGTATTACAGCCAATTAGCTACAGACAGATCAGCGATCATAAAGGGACTGCAACTTGACGCTAAGAAATTTATTTTGGCAACCATCCATCGTCAGGAAAATACGGATGACCCAAAAGTATTAGGGAGCATCATGAAGGCGCTGAATGATATTTCTGATGATACTTTAGTGGTGATGCCTTTACACCCTAGAACGCGCATGATGATGGTAAAGTTTGACATTTCTTTTAAGGGATTGACCATAGATCCGGTAGGATATTTTGATATGTTAGCGCTCTTAAAATATTGTAGCTTGGTGATCACTGATAGTGGAGGATTACAAAAGGAAGCTTATTTTAATCAAAAGCCCTGTGTGATCGCTAGAGAGGAAACAGAATGGGTGGAACTTGTAGAAGCCGGATTTGCCCGTATTGTAGGGAGTAATACGGCGCAAATTAAAGAAGCTTCTCAGGATTATTTGAATGAGCTACCCGATTATGGCATTGAACTGTATGGTCATAAAGTTGGAAACCGTATCTATCAAGAAATAGCCACTTTCCTGGCAAAGGAAATATAACTTGAGCTTGTGGTCAAAGAAAAAAATTTAGATGAGACCGGTCTTTTACAAGGCTCAATTTGCTTTTACAAGATTGAAATGTTCATTGGTTTTGTCCAGACAGGTATTGATCATCTTTAAGGCCAAATCCACTTCCCGAAGTTTAGTTCTAAACGAAAGTATGGCTACCCTGATGACAAAACGATCTTTTATCTGCGTAGAGCTGAAAAAATAGCGACCGTCTTCATGCATAAGCGATAATAATTTCCTGTTAAAGGCATTGGCATCTGTCTTTTTAGGTTCATACCAAAAGTAGGTTACCGAAAGATCAGGATCGGGGCCCAATTGAAATCCGGCTTGAAGTAAATGTTTTCTTATATAGGAGGTAAGCAGGATCTTTTCCTCAAGACAGGCGGCAAAAGGTTTGATGCCATGTAGCTGTAAGGGTAACCACATACGCATGCCTCTAAAATGTTTGGTTAATTCGGGTGACACATCTGCGGGATTGATCGGTCCTTCATCCTCTAAAGCGTCCTGCATATAATGGGCCGTTGCGTGATGAGAATGGTATACTGCCTTTTTGTTTTTGATCAGCACGGCTCCAATCCCATAAGGAAGAAACAGTCCCTTATGTGGATCAACGACCAGTGAATCTGAGCGCTCAATACCATTGAACAGGTCTTTTTTAAGGTCAGTAAGTATAAAGAATCCCCCGTAAGCTGCATCTATATGAAGCCAGAGTTGATTGGCTTGGGAAATGTCCGCAATTAAATTTAATGGATCAATGGCTCCAGTATCTGTGGTTCCGGCGGAAGCTACAATCAT
>CBDULU010000277.1:0-3586 GCA_965368155.1 uncultured Flavobacteriaceae bacterium | reverse complement strand
TCCTTGAGCAATAAAGTGTTAATCTAGTTTAACCTGTATTGATAAGCTACTTTATTTTAAAGTATACCAATGTTTCGGATCTTTGCATAGAATTTCTAAAACATAAAAAATGGATACAACTAAAATAATACAGATCAAGCCCTTGGGATTTCCCTGGGAAACACAGGACCCATTTTTATTTTGCGCTTATCACAGGGATGAATACCCAAAAGGTAATGAGCACATGGGTGTTAGTGCCGAAGATCTAGAAGGAAGAAATATGGGCCAGGACTTTGTTATAAAAGACGGATTCAGAATGTACCATGGAAGTCAAGTTCCTGGGTTTCCCTACCATCCACACAGAGGCTTTGAGACCATTACTATTAATAAAGAGGGATTTGTAGATCATACTGATTCTCTGGGAGCAGCGGGTCGTTTTGGTGCGGGAGATGTGCAATGGATGACTGCGGGTAAAGGTGTACAACATTCCGAAATGTTCCCTTTGTTAGATGAGAACAAGGGTAATCCCTTAGAAATATTTCAGGTCTGGTTAAATTTACCAAAAGCCAGTAAGTTTGCTGAACCCCATTTCAAGATGCTATGGCATGATATGGTTCCCGAAGTAACACATACTGAAGATGGTAAAACAACTACAGTCAATGTTATAGCCGGACATCTGAATGACATAAAGGCTCCAAGCCCTACTCCTGATTCATGGGCTGCAAACCCTGATCATGACGTGGCGGTATTTACCATAAAAATGGGAGCCAATGCTACCTGGAAATTACCTGCAGCCACGAAGCAAAACCTAAACAGAACTTTATATTTTTATGATGGAGAAAGCATCCAGGTTGAAGGCAAAAGAGTAGAAAAGAATCACCTGATACAATTGAATCCAAATGAGGATATTGTGCTGAAAAATGGCAACAAAGATGGCTATTTATTGCTCCTTCAAGGGAAACCTATCAATGAACCCGTCGCACAATACGGACCATTTGTTATGAATACGGAAGCTGAAATACAAGAAGCTTTTTCAGATTACCGACGCACTCAGTTTGGTGGCTGGCCCTGGCCCGAACAGGAACAAGTTCACGACAGAAATAAAGGTCGTTTTGCCTTGCATGCAGATGGTACAGAAGAGTTAAAATAAAAGCGCTAAACCTATCTATTGAAAATGAAGACAATAATGAAACAGGTAAAATATTTACTTCCGGCAACTGAAATTGATATGGGAGGCTTTCCTGTGAAACAGGCCCTACCTACCCAAAAAGTGCAGCAATGGGACCCGTTTTTATTATTGCATCATGCCAAGGTCAAATTCAGTAGTCACAGATTGGCAAAACATCAGGGCGTTGGCCCGCATCCGCACAGGGGATTTTCTCCGGTTACTTTTGTTATCGAGGGGGAAGTGCACCATCGCGACAGTTGGGGAAACAATCAAATAGCAAAAGAAGGTGAAGTGCAATGGATGCATGCCGGCGCCGGGATCGTACACAGTGAAAGACCTTCAGAAGCATTGATAGAAAGGCAAGGGCATCAGGAAATCGTACAGTTATGGATCAACAGCCCGGCCCATAAGAAAATGATTCCCCCTACCTATTCTTATGTTTCAGGCGAAGCGATGACCGTATTTTCTTCAGAAGATCAGAAAATCAGCAATAAATTAATTGCAGGAAACTATGGTGAGCTCAGAGGAAAGGTTGTGCCACAATCTGATCTACTGGTGATCTGGGGCAAAGGTAAACAAGGCGGAACACAACAATTGATTATACCCAAAGGATTTAGTAGCATGCTCTACCTGATAAAAGGTGAAATTACTTTGAAGGGCTATGGTTTGGTCGAAGGAGAAAACCTCGCTGTTTTTGATCATAAGGGTGATGTTATTGATATGTCCTTTAAAGAAAATGGTCAGTTTATTTTGCTTTGTGGTAAAGCCATAGATGAAGTTGTTACCCAAAGTGGTCCCTATGTCATGAATACCCAAACAGAAATACTCGAAGCCATGCGCGATTACCAAATGGGTAAATTTGGGATTTTAATCGAAGAAGATTGATGATCAATCGTAGTCTGCACTCATCAGATCGCTAAATATTAATCTAGATTAACATCATTTAATAAACTGCCTTATTTTCTATTATTCTTGATCACGCGATCTTTGTACTGTTCATTCAAAGGAATAAAAAATGAATTTGTTGATTGAGAGTATAAGTGATCTAAACGATCTGATCATGCAGGGAGAGGCTATTAAAGCTTTTGAAAAATTCTATCATGAAGATGTTGTGATACAACATAATGATGAGACTCCGGTAAAAGGAAAAAAAGCAAATAGAGCTTTAAAGGAAAACGAAATAAATAAGATTGTTGAGTTTAAAAGCGCCAAACCGTTAAAAGTAACCATAGGAGAACAAACAACCATGGTCGAATGGGAGCTGAATGATGAACATAAAGATTTCGGTGAAAGAAATTTCACACAGGTAGCAGTTCAAGATTGGAATCAAGGGCTGGTGATAAAAGAAAAATTGTATTGCGGAAATAAACAAAAATAAATATATAACCCTTTTAATTTAATAATGATGAAAAATAGAGTACAAACAATAGTAGGAGCATTAATTATTGCCACAATTACCTTCGCTTTTAATACGATAGAAGACGGTATAAAAGAAGTAAAAGTAGAAACAAGTTCAGTAACCTGGAAAGGTTATAAAGTAACTGGATCCCACATGGGAAACATTGCTTTAAAACAAGGCTCTCTTGAATTTAAGGATGGAAAACTTGTGGGTGGTGAATTCACCATAGATATGACAACTGTTGAGAACACAGATATGGAAGGTGAGTACAAGACAAAACTTGAAGGACATTTAAAATCAGATGATTTCTTTGGAGTTGCAACTTACCCAACTGCAAAACTAGTATTCAACAAGGTGAAAAGTACTGGAAAAAATTCATATGAAGTGACGGGAGACCTTACGATCAAAAACAAAACGAACCCGGTTACTTTTGACATTTCAATTTACGGAAACAAGGCAACTGCCAACGTAAAAATTGACAGAACAAAATTTGATGTGAGATACGGATCTACTAGTTTCTTTGATGATCTTCAAGACAAGGCCATCTATGACGAATTTGATTTGATCACGGATCTTGAATTCTAAAAACCAAAACATGTGAATCTGAAAAGATCATATAACAAGGATAAAATAACAAAATTATGAGAACAAAAATGTTTAACAACAGTAAAAGAATAAGGTGGTCAGAACACAGAACTTACTCCATCAATTCTTAATCATTATAAGGCCGCTGCTCTCCAGCGGCCTTTTTTTTGCGCAGTTGAAAAATCAATTCAATAAGGCAATAAATTCAAAGGAAAACTAATCCCTTATAAGTAGATTTGTTTTCTATTCATTTTTACCTACCTTTAACTTATCAAGCCCAAAATAGTATACCGTGAAACCATACCTTGTTATCATCAACAGTCGAACATGGATCGCGCTCTTTATATCCATTCTGACTCCGTACTTATGTTTTACATATCATATTAGTTTTGATATGGATTTGACACTGATAAGCATTGCTATGATATTTCCTCTCGTATTTACGATACGTGGAT
>CBDULU010000276.1:0-3608 GCA_965368155.1 uncultured Flavobacteriaceae bacterium | reverse complement strand
CTAATGTAAGTGTTAAGGCTTAAGTGTTAAGGCTTAAGTGTTAAGTGTTAAGTGTTATATGAAACTAACACGTAAAAAAATTGATTTGAAATTAGTTCACAAAACCTCTTTCAAATCAACTCCTTTATTTTGAACCTGCTACTTACTTTTTTGTTCCTGTTTCTTAGGAAATCTGAGCATCCTACTGATGTGATCGAAGCTCTGAAACTCCTAAACCCTTAAACTTAATCCTTAGTCCTTAAAACTTAGTCCTTAAGCCCTAAAACTTAGTCCTTAAGCCTTAAGTTATCCACATTTAGAATGACCGCAACTCACGCATTTTAAACAGCCTTCTGAATAGATCACTCCTTCCGGATCACCACATTCTCCACACTTTTTGTCAACAGCAGCTGTCCCATCCTGCACATAGCGTTTTAAAGCTCTTGCGACACCGTTTTTCCAGGTATTGATATGGTCGTCATACATATTAAGGTTCTGGATCAGATCGACGACATAATGCATTGGCATTTTATGACGCAGGATACCTGAAATGAGTTTTGCATAATTCCAGAACTCCTTATCAAAAGATCTTGAAAGTCCTTCAATAGTGATCTTATAACCTTCCCGATCCATATATTGAAAATCATATCTCGCGTCGCCGTTCTCATCTCTGTTTTTGATCACCCAGCCCTTTTCAAGCCATTGTGGTAAATTAAAAGCATCGTTCATCTTTCCAGTAAAGATTTCATAGGGTCTTTCATCGATAAGACCAACAACAGCAAGCCATTTTTCCGATTCATTGTGAAATCTTACAATATCTGCCACGATCTTTTTAGGCCTTTTTGGGAATTGTGCTTTTTGCTCATAAACCTCATCTTCTTTTTCCTTTTTATCATCTGCAACCAGGATACCGCTTCTTGATCCGTCTCGGTATACCGTGATACCTTTCAAACCTTGCTTCCAGGATTCCATATAAATATCTCCAACCAGATCTTCAGTGACATCAGTTGCCAAATTTATGGTAGAGCTGATAGAGTGAGTCGTATATTTTTGTACCAAAGCTTGCAATTCAACACGTTTTTCCCAGTCAATTTCAGAAGCTGTGGCCCCTGCATAAGGACTCTTGCTCACATCCGTTTCACCAGTTACAGCCATCCATTCTTCCACTTTCTTGTGATACACGATAAATTCTTCAAAGGCATCCCCAAGGTCATCAACAAAATCAATCCTTGCATTCTTATCATCCTGATTGATCTTTCTTCTCCTTTTATAAGAAGTCATAAATACCGGCTCAATACCTGAAGAGACCTGAGCAAGCATACTCAACGATCCTGTTGGAGCTACTGTACTGATAGAAATATTTCTACGTCCATGATCCATCATACGTGTATACAGATCAGGGAATTCATCACGCAACATCTGCACAAATTCAGAAGTGTCTTCTATGTTTCGATTGAAGACTTCAAACTGGCCTCTTTCAATGGCCATATCGATACTGCTATCAAATTCTGCAGTCATTTTACTTTTCATGATACCATCAACGGCCTGAATCGCTTCAGAAGAATCGAACTTTAAGCCCAGTGCGGCCATAGCATCCGCCAATGCGGTAAAACCAAGTCCTGTTCTGCGTCCTTTTTTACCTGTTTCTTTGAGTAGTTTCCAGGTTTCGATCTCATTTTGCTTGATCTTATCCGGTTCTGGATCTCCCTCAATTTTATCCAAAATCTTATCTACAGCTTCTAACTCAAGATCGACCAAGTCATCCATAAGCCGCTGGCTTTCATAAACTACCTGATAAAATTTCTTATGATCAAATTTGGCCTTGTCGGTAAATGGATGATCAACAAAACTGAATAAGTTCACCGCGATCAATCTGCAACTGTCTCCACCCTGCATGGCAATTTCAGAACATGGATTGGTCGAAGAGTTTTTAAATCCCGGGTATAGTGATGAGGTAGAATAATGGTGCTGCCTGTCCCAAAAAATAAGTCCTGGTTCAGCTGTATTATGTGCACTTTTTATGATGGTCTTCCACAATTGCTGTGCGTCTATTTCTTTGGTATATTTTGGGTCCTTTGATTCTATGGGCCATCTAAGGGTAAAGGTATCATTATTTTCAACAGCCTTCATAAACTCATCCGAAAGCCTAACTGAAATATTCGCCCCTGTTACCTTTGTCAAATCTTGCTTGATGGTGATAAATTCTTCAATGTCAGGATGCGCGATATCCATGGTCAGCATTAAAGCGCCTCTTCTCCCGTTTTGAGCCACCTCTCTGGTGGTCCCTGAAAATCGATTCATAAAAGATACCGCTCCAGTCGTAGAACCGGCAGCATTTGACACCTTAGCATCTTTTGGTCTTAACTCAGACAGGTCCACTCCAACCCCACACCTTCTTTTAAAAAGTTGTGCCATTTGCTGGTCCGTATAAAAAATTCCTCCATAAGAATCATATACCGGCGGAATCACAACACAATTTGATAAAGAAGCAATGATCTCGTGATTTCCTAAACCAAACATAACGCTCCCTTGAGGGATCACATATTTAAAATCTTTAAATAAATCGTAAATGAATTTTTCCGTTGTTTTTTTTCTTTTTTTCCCATAGACGGAAAGGCCTTCCACCGGGGTTTCGATCTTATTATACTTTGCTTCTACACGACCAAACTCTTTTGCCATACGATGGTGCATATCATCAGGTGTAAGCTCCATATAGGTTCCATCGCTCTTTTTTAAGGCATACTTGTTTATCCAGGTTGTAGCCGCCAGTTCATCACCATTAAAGTATGATAATGAGCTGTTTAAAACTTCTTCATAGGTATAATTCTTTTTTGTTACTTTTTCTTCCACCATGATTTTAAAATGTATTTTGAGTTTGATCGGGGACATAAAATTAGTACAAAACACAAGTTTATATCAAACCAATTTTAATAATTATTAACAAAACGTGGTTAACATTTTTTATTCATTTTAAAAGTCAAGTCAGACGGTCATCTTGGGTGATTTTGATAAAAACTAAGTATTTTTTTTCTGGAATAATGGATTTAATTTCTTACATTTTTAGCAGGAAAAATCCATTATGAACTATCGTTCGAAAATCTTTATACTCACAGGTCTTTATGCCCTAATTGCGATCTTTATAGCGAAAAAATTATTCTTCAATTACTATTTTGGTGCAGAAGGAACTAATGTATTGCCCATTAACCTTTTTGAAATAGTCATTTTTTCAATCGCACTTGTCACCTTTATCCTTACCCTGATAACCATTTCTATCATTGTGAAACGCAAAACCAATCCTGTAAGTTTTAAAAAAAGGTTTCATTTTTTGATTCCGAGCCTATTGGGATGGATCATTATCTTTCTATTGCTTCAACAAAACCTGAGTGCTATTGTTGTCCCTGTCTCAATTGTCATCTATGGATTGATCCTTCTCAATTTGAACAGGTTTGTGACCAGCAGGTTGGTCTATTTTGGGTTGTCCCTTATTTTGCTTGGGATCATTTCCTTTTTCTTTCCCTCAAACAATTGGCTGTTCCTAAGCCTTGGTTTTGGTATTTTTCCAATAGTTTTTGGGCTCATCCTGTTGAGAAAGTCGAAAGTATCGATAGAAACTTAGAGCTACCATTCAT
>CBDULU010000275.1:0-3619 GCA_965368155.1 uncultured Flavobacteriaceae bacterium | reverse complement strand
GCTTGTAAAAAAGTAGCGCATGTTGAGGATTCAAATTATACCACTCATTTTTTTAATGAAAAAGATTTTTCTCTGGCTCAAAATCTATTGAATTTTATACTGCCAAAAACCGACAGCCCTTCAGCTGTTGATGTTGGAGTGCATCAAATTATGGATACTATGGTTGGAACAGTTTACAGCCCTTCTCAAAAAGAAAAATTTTCAAAATCCTTTGTTGTTTTGAAACCATTTTGCAATTCCGAAAGTCAATTAGAACAACTTAAAGCTATTGTAGCATCATCCGAAGAGAAGGATCAGATGGTAAAATCTGCCTTTTTGGAGTTCAGGCAGCAAACAATAGCTTATTATCTCTCAACGAAAGAAATAGCCACTACATATTTAAATTACTTACCCATTCCCGGAAAATACGAAGCATGTATTTCTTTAGAATCTGTAGGTGGAAAAGCATGGGCATTATGAGTGTACAGAATTCAGAAGAAAACACTTTTGATGCCATCGTGATAGGTTCAGGAATTAGCGGAGGTTATGCAGCAATGGAATTGTGTTCAAAAGGATATAAAACATTGGTTTTAGAAAGGGGTAGAATGGTAAAGCATGGCGAATACCCGACTGCAAAAAAAGATCCTTGGGATATACCCAGTCAAAATGTGGTCCCTCATAAAGAGAAGGAAAAGGATTATTTTCAACAAAACAGACTTAATTGGTGGGTAAATCAAGACAATAAGCATTGGATCAACAAAGACAGTGAGTATTCCTATGATGAGGTAAAAAGGTTCGACTGGATTCGGGGACATCATGTTGGTGGTCGCTCGATCATGTGGGGCAGGCATTGCTACCGATGGAGTGATTTGGATTTTGAAGCGAATAAGAATGAGGGAATTGGAGTTGACTGGCCCATTCGTTATAAAGATATTGAACCCTGGTATGATAAAGTAGAAACTTTTGTGGGCGTGAGCGGGCAAAAAGAAGGGTTAAAACAGGTGCCTGACGGAAATTTTTTACCACCGTTTCCGCTGAATTGTGCCGAGCAGCATTTTAGAGAAGAAGTTGCTAAAGTATATCCTGAAAGAGTTGTTACTCCGGGTAGAGTTGCCAATCTTACGGCCTATGACCCGGAAATTCATAAAGGCTTAAGAGGTCAATGTCAAAGCAGAAGCAGATGCTGGCGAGGTTGCCCGTTTGGTGCTTATTTCAGCAGTGTTTCGTCAACTTTGCCTGTGGCAGAAGCTACAGGAAATTTAACGATAAGACCACATAGTATTGTGTCAGAAATCGTATATGATAAGGGATCAAAAAAAGCGTCCGGTGTGAGGATAATTGATGCTGAAACCAAAGAAGAAATTGAATTTTCTGCTCGTATTGTATTTTGTAATGCCAGTACCGTTGGTACAACGGCCATTCTATTGAACAGCCGGTCTGAAAGTTTTCCAAATGGTTTGGGAAATAGCAGTGGGGAATTAGGTCACAATGTGATGGATCATCATTATGGGATGGGGGTTTATGGCAAGTTACCCGGGTTTGAAGACACCTACTATAAAGGACGAAAACCTGTGGGATTTTATATTCCAAGGTTTAGAAATATCGATGAAAAAACAACAAAAAAAGAGTATTTGAGAGGCTTTGGTTATCAAGGTGGTATAAACCGAGTGAGTAACAATCCGGAGGAACTTTATGGAGAAGCATTAAAGGATGTGATATTCAAACCCGGTGCATATTGGGCAAGCATGACTGCTTTTGGTGAAATATTGCCAAACCATGAAAATAGGATGTTCCTTAATTTTGATAAGAGAGACAAGTATGGTATGCCGACCATTACTTTTGATGCCGAATTGAGAGAGAACGAGATGAAAATGCGGAAGGATGCCGTTCAATGTGCCATCGAAATGCTGGAAGCTGCCGGTTGTGAAAATATTGGTTCATATAATGATGTAACTGCTCCTGGTGCCTGCATCCATGAAATGGGTACCGCTCGAATGGGACGCGATCCAAAAACCAGTGTATTGAATAAGTGGAATCAAATGCATGATGTGCCGAATGTATTTGTTACCGATGGGGCTTGTATGACAAGTTCTGGAACTCAAAATCCCAGTATTACTTATTTGGCCCTGACCGCAAGAGCAGTTGATTACGCAGACAAGCAAATCAAAGAAGGAAAATTATAATAAACAACCCACTTGAAAATGAGCTTATTTTTTACGCCTTTAAATAATTCACCCATGTTTTGTAAACAAAATCTCCCTTCAGCATGAATAAAATTAAAACAGTTTCTTCTCAGCTATTTTTTAAATTGATTATTGCGTCGGTTATAGTCGTCGGGTCTGTAGAAGCAGTTTCAGCTCAGCAAAATGAGCAGCCTCAGGATTACACTGTTGGGGGCAACTCCACGACAAAGGGCAATGTCCTTATTTCGACTACTTTTTCTTTGAGTCATACCGAGAGTAAAAACGAATCCAGACTTTTACAAAATTTGGATGATTCTTACCGGATAGATTGGAATATAACCTTGCGTTCTGGTTATTTTATCAAAGACAACTTTGCACTGGGAGCTTTTTTTAAGTATTCTAACAAACTCGACCAACTGAGTTATACCAATGACACGGGTAAAGTTTATGACGAAACCTTAGGTCGATCTTATAGTTTTGCGCCCTTTATGAGAAATTATTTACCGCTTGGAAAGGGAACCTTTTCATTGTTTAATGAAACAAATTTGGAATTTACCTATGGAAGTGAAGTTCGACAGATCGCTGACGCTGATGATATAAACCGCACCGTCAGCGATTCATACGAACTTAAGCTGGGTATTCAACCTGGAATAGCGGCGTTTATTACAGATCTAGTATCATTTGAGGTAGGTACGTCAATACTGGGTTTGAGCTCCAAGTATACCACAACAACAGTTAATGGTGATGAAGACAATCAGGGTACACGGTTTTCTAATGATGTAAGTTTTGAAATTGATTTATTAAGCCTCTTTTTAGGTATAACTTTTTATTTTCCAGCCAAATGAGACATCTTTTTATATTAATCGCAATAGCATTTCTTTTACTGGGTTGTGTGAGTGAAGATCATTTTGGAAAATCCAACAGATCTGAAATTAAGACATTTGTGATTCCTGGTCAATCAGGCAGTTCAGTGATCAATAATGATTCTCTAACTGTTGTTGTTACAGTTCCTGAAACCGTGACTGATTTTATGTTAGCGCCTAACGAGATCAGTCTTTCCAATTTTGCCTCAGTGACGCCAGAAGTCGGACAAGTTCAGGATTTCAGCGCTCCTGTGGAATATTTTGTAACTGCAGAGGATGGCTCGGTAAGCGTCTATAAAGTAAGTGTCTTGCGTGGTGGTTCTCAACCTCAATTGGATAATTCATCTTTCGAAGATTGGTATACTGAATCAGTTGGTTTTTCAACGGTTGAGCAACCCGGTGTTGACAAAGCTTCGACTATTTGGGGTACGGCCAATCGAGGGCTTGCCTTAGGAGGATCGACAGGAAATACGAGCAAACAGGAAAGAGACAATTCAAATTATGTCAAAATGGAATATGTTGCAGCACCGGCTCTTTTTCTAATGGAAGCTGCAACTATTTTTATAGGCAAATTTACAGATGTTTTTCCGAGTG
>CBDULU010000274.1:0-3638 GCA_965368155.1 uncultured Flavobacteriaceae bacterium | reverse complement strand
AATAGGAACATTAATCTTTATTGCAGGAAGTGGCTTCTTTAACAAGTTTCAATACGATAGTTTGAATGATTTCTTAACAGATTTTGCTTTTTATCAACTCTATGCCTTCGTTTTAGGATTTTCAAACATGACTTTTTTTAGTTATTTACAAAGAAGGAAGTGGGAGGAGGGATCTGGAAATAAAAGGTTACTTGTCGGGATATTTGGATCATTCTTTATTTCAATGTTTGGTCTTTTCTTATTGAGAATGGCAACTGCTGTATTTTATCAAGGCATTTCCTTTGCAGAGTATTTAAATAATGAACGTCTTGAAAATTTTTATTTTGGCATTTGGGCAACAAGTTCAGTGATCATTGTATTTCATATCATATATTACTATAATAGGTATCAAAAAAACAAAGTACAAGAGTCTCAAATTGTTGCAAAGAACCAAACGGCTAAGTTTGAATCTCTAAAGAATCAGTTAGATCCTCACTTTTTATTCAATAGTCTGAATGTCCTTACTTCTTTGATCGGAGAAAACCCCAATCAAGCAGAAAAATTCACTACTAAACTTTCAAAGGTATACCGATACGTGCTGGAACAGAAGGATAAAGACCTGACTTCATTAGAAGAGGAGTTGAAATTTGCAAAATCATATATGGAGTTGCTTCAAATGCGATTCGAAGATGCCATTGAGTTTGTAATTCCCGAATCCGTAAGTGATGAAGAATTAAAAATAGTTCCCTTGTCACTTCAGTTACTTCTTGAAAATGCCGTAAAACATAATGTCATAACATCAAGTCAGCCCTTAAAAATAAAAATATATGAAAACAAGGGATTTTTGGTGATAGAAAATACCGTAAACCCAAAAGATTCTTTAGGCAAAAGCACAAAAGTTGGTTTAAAAAACATCCAACAACGTTATGAACTCATTTCATCTAATAAGATGACGGTAGAAAATTTACAGTGAAATTACCCTTGTTAACCCAGAAAATTAAAATTATGAGAACGGATTATATGAATGAAAGCGCGAAGTATTTGCGAGCCAAAAAGAGAGTGGAAAATTTAAAAGGTTTTTATGGAAGCCTAATGGCCTATTGTGTCGTTATTCCCTTCTTGATTTTTATCAATTACAGAACGGGGTGGAATTTTCAATGGTTTTGGTTTCCACTATTTGGATGGGGCCTTGGATTGCTGATTGGCGCATTCAGTATTTTTGGAATTGGAGGAAATTGGGAGGAGCGAAAAATTAATGAGATCATGGAAAAAAACAATCAAAAAAACTATTAATATTATGGAAAGAGAATCAAATAACCTGAACGAAGAGTATTTAAGAGCAAACTCAAGAATGCAAGAGTTAAAAGCATTTTATTCAAACATTGCAGCTTACGTATTGGTCATTCCTTTTTTGATCTTTATTAACTATATGACCTATTGGGACTACCAATGGTTTTGGTACCCATTGTTTGGTTGGGGTCTGGGCGTGGCGATACATGCTGTAGTCACCTTTGGCTTAGGTTCAGAGTGGGAGAGAAGGAAAATAAAAGAAATTATGGATAAAGAAAAAAATAACTGATCATGGAAGATAAATATGCAAAAGAAGAACTTTATAGAAGAGCAGAGAAAAGAGTAAAGGATATCAAAGGCTTTTACTGGCACTTGTTTTGGTACCTGGCAGTTAATATTTATCTAACTTTTGGAGGCCCAATTTGGGCCTTTGTATCAGGGGGGTCAGTCGAACTGCACAGTTTGAATTACGGAAACTTTTCAGTTTGGTTTTTCTGGGGTATTGGTTTGGTCGGTCATTGGCTTCATGTTTTTGGCAGAAACATCTTTTTCTCCAAAGACTGGGAGGATCGTAAAATAAAGGAATTCATGGATAAAGATAAGTTCGACAATTAAAAATCAGGTATCATGATCAAAGTAATTATTATTGAAGATGAGAAACCTTCAGCAAGAAGGCTGCAAAGGATGCTTTCGCAAATAGGGATTGAGGCACAGGCCATGCTGCATTCAGTTAGTGAGGCGATAGCATGGTTCGAGGCCAATGATCATCCTGATCTTATCTTGCTCGACATTCAGTTGTCAGATGGCTTGTCATTTGAGATTTTTGAAAGAGTGGAAGTGAAAAGCGCCATCATATTTACAACTGCCTATGATGAATATGCTTTAAAGGCTTTCAAATTGAATAGTATCGATTATCTGTTGAAACCCATAGATGATGAAGAGCTGGAAACAGCCATTGAAAAATTTAAGACGAATCATTCTGGGGCACAGGATCTTTTAGTTGATATTAATCAGATTAAAAAACTATTAATCAATCCATTAGATAGAGATTATAAAAAAAGATTCACGATTAAGGTAGGCCAACATTTAAGGGTTGTGGAGACAGAAGATATCGAGTGTTTCTACAGTGAACAAAAAGCAACATACTGTTATACGGTTGATAGAAAGAATTATCTAATGGATTTCAGCCTTGAGCAGCTAGAAGAAAAGCTGGATCCTTTGAAATTTTGTAGGGTTAATCGAAAGTTCATCATCAACGTAGATGGAATTTCAGATATCATCTCTTACACCAACAGTAGGCTGCAGATTAAATTAAAACACTTTACAGAGCAGGAAATCATTGTAAGTAGAGAAAGGGTCAAGGATTTTAGGAAATGGCTGGAATAGCTTGTAAGGCTTTAATTTGAGTTAACGCATAAACAGCTTGCTCAGGCCTTGAAGAAACTAAAAACGTTGCTCCCGTATTTTCTCTGTTTTTCAAATTTTGGATGCTCAGAAAGTTTCGTTTGCTTGGCATGCTCAATGATCAAAACTCCTTCTTCATTCAGCAGGTTACCCTCGAAAACAAGATCCAAAAGCTGCATAAACTTTTCGGTTTCCATATCATATGGCGGGTCAGCAAAAATAATATCATAGGATTGAGAACTCCGTTCCAGAAACGAAAATACGTCACTTTTTACTGTTTGGAGATCAATTTCTAGTTCCGTACTTGTCTTTTCTAAAAACTTGATACATCCAAAATGCTCGTCTACAGCTGTGATATCAGTACAACCTCTTGAGGCAAACTCAAAACTAATACTACCAATTCCTGCAAAAAGATCCAAGACCTTTAAGTCATCAAAGTAATAAGAATTGTTCAAAATATTGAACAAGGCCTCCTTGGCCATGTCAGTGGTAGGTCTTACGGGTAAATTATTTGGCGCCGTTATTCGTCTGCTTCTAAACTTTCCCGCAACAATTCTCATGAATATTGATTTAGGAGTGTGAAATATTTTCTCTTGGTCTCTTCTTTGATATTGGAAGGAAATTTAAACTGCGACCTGTTTTCAAGCAGACTTACTTTGCGAACATAGGCATAAGCCATTTTATAAAAATCACTTTCCGCATCAATTTTTCCTGCCATAACCAATTCAAAAGTTTCAGGGTTCAATTCCAATTGCTCCGCTGTAAAAAGGACATAATAGATAAAATCCTCCTTGGTTTGGTAGCTGAAACTATTATAAAACAATAGCTTGTCATGAGCGATGACCATAATTTCGAATTGCTTTTCACCAATATGTGCGAACATATGAGGATGTTCACTGAATTTAAAAGTATTTAAAAGCGTATTTACAAAAACCGTAGAGAAATGCTTGTATTCAAAGCTTCCG
>CBDULU010000273.1:0-3645 GCA_965368155.1 uncultured Flavobacteriaceae bacterium | reverse complement strand
AGAGATCCAAGAATGGTTGAAAGAAAGAAATTCGGTCAGAAGAAAGCTCGTAAGAAATTCCAGTTCTCTAAACGTTAATTGGAAGCTTATTCAATTCTTATTGAATAGGAAGAATAAAGTAAAATTGAAAAAACTGTTGTCGTACAAGTCTAGCATCCAAATAATTAAGATTCATAAATTATTCATGACTACTTAGTTATTGCTAATACAAACGGAACGTAAACTAAAACAAAATGGCAAACATAGAAATAAAAGATTTAATTGAGTCAGGTGTACACTTCGGACACCTTACAAGAAAATGGAATCCAAATATGGCTCCTTATGTATATACTGAGCGTAAAGGGATTCACATTATCGATTTATACAAAACTGCTGCAAAAATTGACGAGGCCGGTTCAGCTTTGGGTAAGATTGCAGCCTCAGGTAGAAAAATATTATTTGTTGCTACCAAAAAACAAGCAAAAGACATCGTTTCCGAAAAGGCAAAAGCTGTAAACATGCCTTTTATCACTGAGCGTTGGCCAGGTGGTATGTTGACAAACTTTGTTACTATCAGAAAAGCTGTTAAAAAAATGGCCTATATCGATAGAATGAAAAAAGACGGGTCTTTTGAAGCTTTATCTAAAAGAGAAAAATTACAGATCAATCGTCAAAGAGCTAAACTAGAAAAGAATTTAGGTTCTATAGTTGACATGACGCGTTTACCAGGCGCTATTTTAATAGTTGATATTAAAAGAGAGCATATCGCAGTTGCTGAGGCACAAAAATTAAACATTCCAATTTTTGCGATGGTAGACACAAATTCTGATCCAAGAGCTATTGATTATGTAATTCCATCAAATGATGATGCATCAAAGTCTATAGATAAGGTTCTTTCTTATCTGACTGATTCAATTGCTGAAGGTTTGGCTGACAGAAAGAAAAGTAAAGAACAAGAAGCAACTCCTGCCGCTCCAAAAGCTGCTGCACCAAAAGCTGCTGCTAAAGAAGCAGTTGCCAAAGAAGTAGCTGCTGTTGAGACTCCAGAAGTTAAGAAGGAAGAAAAATAATTGTAGAACTTGTTATTGTAATAATAACGACTAAACATAAATAAGAATGACTAAAATAACAGCTGCTGAAGTAAATAACTTGAGAAAAACTACTGGTGCGGGAATGATGGACTGTAAAAAAGCCCTAGTTGAAGCAGAAGGTAATTTTGATTTAGCTATTGAAATTCTACGTAAACAAGGTCAAAAAGTTGCTGCAAAAAGAGCCGACAGAGATTCAACTGAAGGTGCTGCAATAGCTATAGTGAATGAAGAGCACACAGAAGGTGCCGTGATTGTATTGGGTTGTGAAACTGATTTCGTTGGAAAAAACGAATCTTTCGTAAATCTTGCTAAGCAATTAGCTGAAAAAGCCCTTAACAGTGCAACTAGAGAAGAATTGATGAATGCTGATTTCGGAGGAATCACTGTACAGGAAAAATTGATCGAGCAAACGGGTGTAATCGGTGAAAAGATTGAGCTTTCTGCTTTTGAAAAGATTTCTGCTCCTTATGTTGGATCTTATATTCACTCTGGAAAGATAGCCACTATTGTTGGTTTGTCTGCCAAAGTTGATGGTGCTGATGAAGTTGCCAAAGACGTTGCCATGCAAGCTGCGGCCATGAACCCGATCGCATTGAATGAGCATGGTGTTGATCAATCTGTAATTGATAAAGAGATCGAAATTGCTAAAGATCAATTGCGTCAGGAAGGAAAACCAGAAGCTATGCTTGATAAAATTGCTCAAGGTAAGATCAAAAGGTTCTTTAAAGACAATACACTTGTTAACCAAGACTTTATCAAAGACAGCAAAATTAGCGTTGCTAATTATGTAAAATCTTTAGGAGATGTTGAAGTAGTTGGTTTCAAGAGAGTTGCTCTTGGCTAATCTTTGATTAATCTATATTATAAAAACCCAGGAGCTATCCTGGGTTTTTTTGTTTTAGTATCATACCCCACTTGTTATTTTATCTCCTTCTCATGAATTTATCATTGGTATAATTTATTATATTTGCACATCTCTCAATGTGATCTATGAAATATAAAAGAATTCTTTTAAAATTAAGCGGTGAAGCCCTGATGGGCGATCGAAATTACGGTATTGACCCCAACAGGCTTTCAGATTATGCCGAGGAAATTAAAAATATCATTCATAAAGGCATTGAGGTGGCTATAGTGATCGGAGGTGGAAACATCTTCAGAGGCCTGGCCGGAGCCAGTAATGGTATGGATAGGGTTCAGGGAGATTATATGGGTATGCTGGCAACTATTATTAACGGACTTGCTTTGCAAAGTGCTTTAGAAGAGGCCGATTTACAAACCAGATTGCTCACTTCTATCGAAATGAAACAAATTGCAGAACCCTTTATCAAAAGAAGAGCAGTAAGACATCTTGAAAAGGGACGTGTTGTCATTTTTGGGGGTGGTACCGGTAACCCTTATTTTACTACTGATACTGCTGCTGTTCTCAGGGCTATTGAGATCAATGCAGACGTCATCATCAAGGGAACACGTGTTGATGGTATATATACCTCTGATCCTGAAAAAGATGCCTCTGCAGTGAAATTTGAAAATATTACCTTTAAAGAAGTCATGAGCAAGGATCTCAAGGTAATGGATATGACTGCTTTTACGTTGAGTGAGGAAAATGATCTTCCGATCATCGTATTTGACATGAACAAAAAAGGTAATCTGATGAAAGTTATTTCGGGTGAAAATGTTGGCACCTTAGTTAATTCATAAATCTTTATTATCATGAATGAAGAAGTTCAATTTATTATAGATTCGACCAAGGAACAGATGGAAAACGCTCTCCATCATCTAGAATTGGAATTTGTGAACATCAGAGCTGGAAAAGCGACTCCTTCCATGCTCAACGGTGTAAAAGTTGAGTATTACGGTTCCTTAACTCCTTTGAGCCAGGTGGCAAATGTCAATACTTTGGATGCGCATACAATCACCATTCAACCTTGGGAAAAACAACTTATTCCTGAGATTGAAAAAGGTATTTTAAGCGCCAATCTTGGATTTAATCCTATGAATAATGGGGAAAGCATCATCATTAATGTCCCTATTCTTACGGAAGAAAGAAGAAGAGAGCTGGCAAAACATGCAAAGGCTGAGGCTGAAAAAGCCAAAGTAAGTATCAGAAATGATCGTAAGGATGCTAATCATGAATTGAAAAAACTTGATATATCCGAAGATCTTCTTGCCAATACTGAAGTAGATGTCCAGACTTTAACAGATAAATACAGCGAAAAAGTGGATGCGCTTTATGTCATTAAAGAGAAAGAAATTATGACCGTTTGATGCGGAGTAACAGTTATCTGCTTTTTGAAATATCAACTATGGCAAAATATTCATGATAAGGTTGAATGGCCTGATAGGCTTTAGTGCAAAATAATGTGATTTATGAATTTTTGGCAGGTAGTTTCTAGATTTATACTAAAACAAAGGATTTTTATTCTTATTGTTTTGGCAGCGATTACGGTCTTTCTAGGATCCAAAATACAGAATATCCAATTTTCTCATTCAGAAGCAAACCTCTTACCCAGAGATCATGAAGAGAATATAAAATATGATCACTTTCTTGAAATCTTTGGAGAGGAAGGAAATATGA
>CBDULU010000272.1:0-3648 GCA_965368155.1 uncultured Flavobacteriaceae bacterium | reverse complement strand
TGCATCCAAAGAATTCATTTTATCATAAAATAATTTCAGGCCCTTAAATTCTTCTGTCACCACCTGGTCATCTGAACTAAAACTAGCCATTCCCATCAAACCTGTAATCTTAATGTTTTTGAGGTCAGCCAGTTCATCCGACTGCAGGATCTCTTCTATCCTTTCAAAACTCAATCCAAATTTTGTTTCTTCTTTCGCAATCTTGGCCTGTAAAAGGCAGGCAATAATGCGATTGTGTTTTTGGGCCTGCTTGTTAATTTCTTTAAGTGTTTTTAGGCTGTCAACACCGTGTATCAGGTCAACAAAATGAGCCATATATTTTACTTTGTTACTTTGAAGATGGCCGATCATATGCCATTGTATATCTTTTGGAAGTACCTCATATTTACCGGCCATTTCCTGGATCTTATTTTCGCCAAAAACACGTTGTCCGGCATGATAGGCTTCCTCGATATCGGCTATGGGTTTGGTCTTTGATACAGCGACCAATGTTACATGATCAGGTATTTTACTTTTAAATTCCTTTAAATTCTCTTTTACAAACATATAAGAAGCTTTAGTTCGAGTTTTACATTAATTCATATATCGTCAATCCGCTTCGCAATTTCGGTTCAATATAACTGCTTTTTGGAGGCATAGTAAGGTTGTGATCGGCGACAGTTTTTAATTGTTTTACAGACACTGGAAATGATCCAAAACCCACAACAAATTCACCCGAATCTACAAGATCCTTAAGCCGCATTTCATTTCCTTTTTCCGGAAGGTAACTTATATTTTTATCGTTTGAAGGATCCTTGATACCAAGTATGGGTTCAAGTATTTTTTTAAACAAAATTTGTGAATCCAAATGATCGAGTTCATTCGCTGGATTAAAACTGGTCCTTCTCAGATAGAGCTTGTAAAAATCACCATCAAGATACATAGAGAAATGATGCTTTTTGGAAGGTGTGTAATAGCGTTTCCCAAGATTCTCTATACGGAAATGCTCGTCTAGAGCCATTAGGAACTCTCTTTTATGCAATCCGTTCAAATTTGTAATAAATCGAAAAAAAGAAGTGATCCTTAAATTGGACTCAGGAATAAAATATGCCATAAAATGCCTGCTGAGTTCTTTGGCTAGTTGGTTGTCTCCAGATTTCATTTTTTGATAAAGAAAATTTGAAGAAGCAGTACGGTGATGACCGTCAGCAATATATAAAGAGGGAATTGAATTAAAAGCCTCGCAAATTTGTTGAACTTCATCTTCCTGCTCGATCAACCACATCAAATGGGTTCTGTTCTTGTTTGTGGTAAATTCATATTCAGCACGAAGCGCCCTGTACTTTAGAATCAGAGATGAAAGGAAGGCATTGTCAGGGTAGGTGATCAGTACAGGTTCTGCATTAAAGCCTGTTATTTCCAAATAGTTACCAAAGAGAGCTTCTCTTTCACTAAGTGTGTTTTCATGTTTTTTTATCACTGAATTCTGATAATCATCAAGAGAGGCCAAACCAATAATTCCCCAAAACACATCACCATTAAAAGATTTCTGATGTAAATAAAATCTGGGTTTGTCATCACTTTTAAAAATACCATTTTCTTTAAACTCTTCATATCTGTTATGCACCATTTTGAAGCGTTTATTACCATGTACCTTTTTGTGGTATTTAAATCCCGGGCGTAAAATATGTAAAAAAGAAAATGGATTGAGCCTTAAAATATCGCTCAATTCCTTTTTTTGATAAATATCATAGGAGCGTGTGGTAACCAGAGCAACCTTGTCTCTGGTAGGTCTTATAGCACGAAAAGGTTTTACTTGGGCCATAGTTTGTGATTATTTGAAATCAGTCTTAGGTACTGTTTTCGTTGTAATTGGTCAAAACAAAAATAGAGATTTATTATCGATATAATAAATCTCTATTGCTATATATTAATAAGATAAATTAAGCCAGAATCTCAATGATCTGTGTGGCCAATTCCTCTCCGATCCTATCCTGAGCTTCTTTGGTAGCAGCACCAATATGCGGAGTTAACGAAATATTTTTATTCATTAAAAGCTGGATCTCAGGGCTTGGTTCATTTTCAAAAACATCAAGAGCTGCATTTGAAATGATTCCCTCATCAATTGCAGCAACGAGTGCCACCTCATCAATCACTCCACCACGAGCCGCATTCACAATTCCAGCACCCTTTTTCATGATATTGAATTCTGGAGCACCAATCACATATTTGTCTTGGGCAGGTACATGTAAAGAGATGAAATCTGCTTGCTCAAGAACTGCTTCTTTTGAAATAGTGTCTATGGTAAAATTAACCTGTTGTCCGTCAAAGAAATCCAATTGAATATTTGCAGCATCAATAAAAGGGTCAAAGGCAACTACCTTCATTCCAACTCCTAATCCAACTTTCGCAGTGGCCTGACCAATTCTTCCAAATCCTAAAATACCCAAGGTTTTACCTTTTAGCTCAACACCTTTGGCATAGGCCTTTTTAAGTTCTTTAAATTTTGAGTCGCCTTCAAGAGGCATGTGCTGATTTGAATCGTGTAAGAAACGAACCATCCCAAATAAATGTGCAAAAACCAATTCTGCAACAGAATGTGAGGAAGCGGCTGGTGTATTGATTACCTTAATACCTTTATTTCTTGCATATTCAACGTCTATATTGTCCATGCCAACACCTCCTCGACCAATGATCTTTAAAGAAGGACAAGCATCAATTAGTGATTCCCTTACAGTAGTGGCACTTCGTACCAAAAGTACATCAACATTGTTTTCATTAATAAAATCTGCAAGCTGCTCCTGAGCCACTGTTTTTAAGATTACTTCAAAACCGGCTTTTTCCAAAGCTACAACTCCAGAAGTTGCTATTCCGTCATTTGCTAATACCTTCATTCTATTTTATTTAAGTTTTTTTATTGTTCTTTAAAGCGCCTTCATGACATCAACCAATGTCTGCACACTTTCGATGGGCATTGCATTATATATACTTGCCCTGTAGCCTCCAACAGATCTGTGGCCGTTAATTCCACTAATTCCGGCAGCTTTCCACATGGTATCGAATTGCTCTTTCTTACTGTCATCAGTTAATGTAAAGGTGACATTCATAAGAGAACGATCTTCTTTATTGGCTACACCCTGAAATAATGGGTTTGCATCTATTTCATCATATAAAAGATGGGCTTTGGCCTCGTTGATTTTTTCAATGCCTGCGATTCCACCAAGTGACTTTAACCATTCAAGCGTCAACATAGAAACATATACTGGAAATACAGGAGGCGTGTTGAACATACTTTCCTTAGAAATATGCACTTGATAATCAAGCATTGAAGGAATTTTTCGTCCTGTTTTACCAAGGATTTCATCTTTAATCACCACCAATGTTGTTCCAGCTGGTCCCATATTCTTTTGAGCTCCGGCATAGATAAGGTCAAATTGACTGAAATCAAGCTGACGAGAAAAAATATCCGAACTCATATCACAAACCAAAAGTTTGTCGGTTTTTGGAAACTGTTTCATTTGTGTTCCAAAAATGGTGTTATTACTGGTGCAGTGTACATATGTTGCATCTGAAGGCACCTCATAATTTTTTGGAATATAACTATAATTACTGTCTTTAGAAGAGGCGATGACTTCAACATCACCTAATAACTTGGCCTCCTTGATCGCT
>CBDULU010000271.1:0-3651 GCA_965368155.1 uncultured Flavobacteriaceae bacterium | reverse complement strand
ATTTTACTGAAGGGCCTTATTATCAGCGTTACGCTTCGTACCCATTTTTAATTTTTGCGCAAGCGCTTCAAAACAAAAAACCTGATCATAAGGTATTTGCCTATAAAGACAGTGTGCTGTTAAAAAGTGTAACTGCTTTATTAAACTTATCAGATGCTGACGGTGAGTTCTTTTTGTTGAATGATGCTCAAAAAGGAATGTCTTATTTTAATTCATCTTTAATATCTACAGTTGATATTGCGTATCATTTTGGGGGTAATAATCCAGAACTGTTAAGTATCGCTAAAAAACAGGACGAAGTTACTCTTGATGATGCAGGTTTAGCAGTAGCTCTGGGCATTAAAGAAGGAAAGGAAAAACCTTTTGTCAAAAAATCGATTGAACTGTCAGACGGTGCTAATGGAGATGAGGGAGCAGTTGGAATTTTGCGAAGTGATGATTTGGAGTTGGTTTTTAAATATACCGGTCACGGACTGAGTCATGGGCATTACGATAAATTGTCTTTTGCTTTATTTAAAGGGGGTGATGAGGTTGTACAGGATTATGGAATGGCCCGTTTTGTGAATATTGAACAAAAAGGCGGAGGGAATTATTTGAAGGAAAATACGTCTTGGGCCAAACAGAGTATTGCTCACAATACTTTAGTACAAAATGAAATATCTCATTTTAAGGGTAAGTATGATATTGGGAGTAAGTATCATTCAAATAAATATATATTCAGTGTTGAAGATGAAAATTTACAGGTTGCCAGTGCCAAAGAGGAAAATGCTTATCCAGGAACTAAGATGCAGAGAACTATGGTCATGATTAAGGATGAAGATTTTGAGAGTCCTTATGTGCTGGATATCATGAAGGTGTCATCTGAAAATGCACATCAATACGATTTACCATTTTACTTTTTAGGACAAATTATGCTCACCAATTTTGAATATTCAAAATTGATCAGCCCGAAGGTTTTAGGAAAATCCAACGGTTATCAGCATTTGTATCAAGAAGCATCTGCATCAGTCGATGAAGGTAATATTAAATTAAGCTGGTTGTTGAATCATAAGTTTTATACATATTCTGCAGTGACTTCAAATAATGATGAAGTTGTTTTTGGCAGAATTGGGGCAAACGACCCTGACTTTAATCTGCGTAATGAGCAAACATTAATTTTAAGAAAAAAGAATGTCAAGGACGCTTTGTATGTTGCAACAATAGAATCTCATGGAGCATATTCTCCGGTATCAGAATTAGCTGTGAATGCATATAGTCATGTAAAACATATAAGTGTGATTCACGATTCAAAAGAATATACAGCAGTACAGATCATTTCAAAAAACGATAAATCAAAAGTGTTTATCATTTCAAACGAAAACAATGACAATGAATCGGAGCATAAATTAACCATAGCCGATAAAGAGTATACCTGGAGAGGGTCTTATATATTAACAGAGAACAAATAAATTAAGAAATATGAAGCGATTTAGTGAAAAGTATCTCATTACAAAAGAAATGGAATGGGAAGAGCTTGGTGGAGGAGTATCCAGAAAGTTTTTAGGTTACGATAACCAGATCATGATGGTAAAAGTGAAATTTGAGAATGGAGCATTAGGTGCCCCACATCAGCATTTTCATACCCAAGCTACCTATTGTGTTTCGGGTAAGTTCGAATTTGAAATTGATGGAGAAAAGAAGATTATAGAGGCGGGAGATGGTGTATATATTGAGCCAAATTTATTGCATAGTGCAATTTGCCTGGAAGAAGGGATCTTAATAGACACATTTAGTCCTGTAAGAGAAGATTTCTTAAGTGGTGACGGGGTTTCTTATTTTGGAGATAAAGAGTCATAAAAAAAATCTACTACTCAATTCGAGAAGGTTTTATGTCGCAGAATGGGTTCTCAGGTAAAAAAATATCAATATTGTTTTTTTTTTAGGTAAAATAGTATATATTTGGTCAACCAAATTGGTAAACCAGTTTGGAAAACCAAAAAAATAACAACTATTTACAACTCAAAAAAATCAAAGAACATGAAAACTTGACTCCAAAAAAAAAGGACAGGTGCACGCCTATCCTTTCGTAAAAAAATTACTTCTTGTTGAGGGAAGTAAAATCAAACATGTAATTAGTCATAAGTACACGCTTCTACAAATTTACTAAATCTTTTCGGATTTTCAGAATGTGTTTTTATGAGCTAATAGGTTAAAGAGGGTATCCAGGCCAAGCGGTGAGAGATATTTCATTAAATTTTATATAGAACATAACAAAATAATTATGAATTTTAAAGCTAAATTAATATTAGTCGTAGTCTTACTACTTAATATTCCTTTAATTGCTCAGAACACTTTCCCATTGTCGGGAACTGTTACGGCGGAAACGGATGGATCTCCTATACCAGGGGTAAGTGTGTTAATTGTCAATACGGATGATGGTGTTATTACAGATTTTGACGGTAATTTTCAAATAGATGTCAAAACCGGAGACCAATTAAAGATATCCTATCTAGGATACGTATCCCAAACGATTGCTATTGAAAACCAAGCAACTTTGAATGTAGTTATGGTTGAAGACCTAAACCAATTAGATGAGGTTGTTCTTATTGGATATGGTACACAGAAAAAATCGCATTTAACAGGAGCTATTTCCAAGGTAACCAATGAAAACCTTGATCAGATAGCAGTTTCCAGGGTTGATGATGCGCTTGTAGGACAGGTATCGGGTGTAAATATTCAGCAAACTAGTGGAGAAGCTGGTGCTGCTCCAACCATACGAATTAGGGGTACAGGATCCATATCAGGGGTTTCAGGACCGTTAGTAGTTGTTGATGGAGCGATTGTCGATAACGACTTTTTGACGAACATGGATATGAATGATATTGAATCATTTGAAGTGTTAAAAGATGCTGCATCTGCTGCCATTTTTGGAGCCAGAGGTGGTAATGGTGTTATTCAAATTACTACAAAACAAGGTAAAGAGGGAAAAACTATTTTTAGTTTGAACCACTATACAGGTGTAAAAACAGCTCGTAAAAGTGACGCTTATGATTTTTCTGTTGCAGATTGGGCTGCTCAAGAGCTTGAAGCAAACGGAACTTTATCTGACAGAACTTTGGTAAAACAGCAATTAGGTGTGGATCAAGATTGGCAAGACATCATTTTTGATGGCGGAATCATTACCAATACGGCACTTAGTGTAAGAGGTGGTAGTGCCAAAACACAATTCAGCACAGCCTTAAGTTACTTGCACGATGAAGGCGTCTTGTTAACAGATGACTTCAAAAAATACAACGTAAAACTCAGAGTTGATACAAAATTCAATGATAAGTTTTCCGCAGGAGGTAGTTTGACAACTTCTTATTCAGATACAAGAAGGATGGACGGATCTACACATGATATCACAAGACAACCACCATGGTTGCCTTTATATTTAGATGAAAACACAATTCAATATGTGAACAGAGTAAGAGATGGAGGTAGATATGCAGATGCACCGATAGGAGACTATGCCGTTCAAAGAATGTTTGACGACTGGGATTTGGAAACAGGAATGCCTGTTACTTCAGGTACTGATATCAGTAACACCTCAAACACAAATCCGGGAGCGAAAGTTTTGGAACGTGAAAGATTGGATAAAAAATTCAAAATGAATGGTCGTTTTTATGGTCA
>CBDULU010000270.1:0-3667 GCA_965368155.1 uncultured Flavobacteriaceae bacterium | reverse complement strand
AAAGCCATCATTGACTACAATAAAAAGTACCTATATTTATTGAACAAAAAGAAAAGCGCATGAGCACTCAGGATAACAGATACAGTCGAAGAGGGGTTTCCGCTCAAAAAGAAGACGTCCACAAAGCCATCAAAAATGTAAATAAGGGGCTTTTTCCAAAGGCTTTTTGTAAGATCGTTCCTGATTATCTTACCAACGATGAAGATTATTGCCTGGTGATGCATGCCGACGGAGCAGGAACAAAATCTTCACTAGCCTATATGTACTGGAAAGAAACTGGTGATATCTCTGTATGGAAGGGAATTGCTCAAGATGCGCTTATCATGAATATTGATGATCTTTTATGTGTTGGAGCTACCGATAATATTGTGCTTTCCTCTACCATAGGCAGAAATAAAAACCTTATCCCCGGAGAGGTGATCTCTGCCATTATCAATGGAACTGAAGAATTACTCAGTGAACTGAATTCGTTTGGTGTAAAAATTCATTCAACGGGAGGAGAAACTGCAGATGTTGGAGACCTGGTAAGAACAATTATTGTTGACTCTACTGTAACAGCAAGACTTAAAAGAGATGAGGTCATTGACAATGCTAATATTGCTGATGGTGATGTCATCGTAGGGCTATCTTCATTTGGGCGGGCCACATATGAAAAGGAGTACAATGGCGGTATGGGAAGTAATGGTCTTACAAGTGCCAGACATGATGTATTCGAGAATTATCTTGCAGAAAAATACCCTGAAAGTTTTGACCATGCGGTTCCTGCAGATCTGGTCTATTCTGGAAATGTGAAATTAACAGACAAGATAGAAGGAGTTTCCATTGATGCCGGAAAATTGGTACTCTCCCCCACAAGAACCTATGCTCCTATTATTATTAAAATGCTGGAGAAGCATAGAAAAAATATCCATGGAATGGTCCATTGCAGTGGTGGAGCACAGACCAAGATTCTTCACTTTGTAGAAAACCTGCATATCATAAAAGATAATTTATTTGAAGTCCCTCCTTTGTTCAAACTAATTCAGGAACAATCCAAAACCAGCTGGAGAGAAATGTATCAGGTATTTAACTGTGGCCATCGTATGGAATTATATGTGCCCCAAGAGATTGCTGAAGACCTTATCAATATTTCTAAATCATTTGGCGTTGATGCTCAAATTGTTGGAAGAGTTGAGAAGTCAGATACAAAAGAGCTTAGCATAAGCAGTCCTTATGGAAAATTCAAATATTCTTAAGTTTATTCTGTAACATATTTTAAATTAGCGATACCAATATCAAAACCCAACTGAATGGTATCAGATTTTATAAGTTTAGAATGGAGACAGTTCATTCGGTCATCTTATTGGCAAAAAAGCGTTGCCTTAAATATCTTTCTTGTTTTTATAGCCCTCTATTTTATTCTTGTATTTTTTGGCTTAGGAATAAGTCTCTATCCTTTACTCAAAGAGAATTTTCCTGACAAGGACCCTTTCAATATGGTGAACCAGTTCCTTTTTTACTGGTTCCTGGCCGATCTGCTGATGCGATTTTTTTTTCAAAAACTGCCGGTCATGAGCGTAAAGCCTTTGCTGTTGTTACCGGTCAAAAAAGGTAAGATTGTTCACTATGTTTTAGGAAAATCAGTCATTTCTTTTTTTAATTTCCTGCCTTTGTTTACCGTGATCCCTTTTGGGGTTTTTCTCATCTCAGAAGGCTATGACCTTACAAGGGTCCTGAATTGGATGTTGCTGTTAGTTATTGCAACCCAAATCATCAATTTTTTAAACTTTATCATTGAGAGTAAGTCATCTGGAACTGATCTGGCTATGCTGCCTATACTTATTATTATAGGCACCTTATATTTTCTGAATCACTTTAAAATACTAACGCTTGATGTATATCTGTTCAGTGCTGTAAACTGGATCATCTCCAGCTCCTTTTATCTGGCGATTCCATTCTTAATACTCCTACTCCTCTATTTTATAAATTTCAGAATGTTGCTCAGTCAATTGTATCTGGACCAATCCTTACAATCCAAAGTAACAGTCGTTTCTTCTTCTGACCTGTCGTGGACCAATCGATTTGGAGCAAGTGCTCCCTTTTTGCAACTGGATCTGCGTATGCTTTGGAGAAACAAAAGACCTCGGTCGTCAGTATTTATTGTTCTTATTGGCCTTTTTTATGGCTTGATTTTCTATCCTAATCCCATATACCAATCGATGCAAGCCATGTATGTATTTGTAGGGATCTTTGTCACCGGGATATTTTTGATCAATTTCGGGCAGTTCATCCCCGCCTGGGACAGTGGTTATTATAAATTGCTTATGAGCCAAAACATTCCCTATAAAGATTACCTGCAATCAAAATATCTCTTAATGGCCAGCAGCGCCTTTTTGATGTTTGTTCTAAGTATTCCATATGTATATTTCGGATGGAAGGTTCTGTTGATTCATTTTGCGGCAATGATCTATAATATTGGGATCAATACCCATGTCTTACTTTTTGCGGGGTCCTATAACAGAAAGAAGATAGACCTGACGCAAAGGGCAGCTTTTAACTATCAGGGAACAGGCGCTGTTCAATGGCTGGTTGGTATTCCTTTGCTACTATTCCCATTAGGTTTGTTCTATTTACCTTATAAGTTGATCAATTTTGAAAGCGGAATTGCCGTCCTAACAGGGATTGGTATTCTTGGTTTTCTCTTTCATGAAAAACTCATGAAATTCATCACCAAAAAATATATTGACTCCAAATATAAAATGATCAATGCATTTGATCAGGACAATTAAAACACTATGATAAACACAATAGACCTCAGTAAAAAATACGGAAAGAAAACTGTGCTGAATATTCCATCTCTTGAAATTCCCAAAGGTCAATCCTTCGGGTTAGTAGGCAACAATGGAGCCGGTAAAACCACTTATTTTAATTTGATCCTTGATTTGATCCAACCCACTACAGGAAAGATAATGAACAATGACATACAAGTGAACACAAGTGAAGATTGGAAACCATTTACTTCGGCTTTTATTGACGAAAGCTTTTTGATTGGCTATTTGACTCCAGAAGAATACTTCGACTTTATCGCAAGACTCCGAGGGGTCAATCAGGTTGATCTGACAGCCTTTCTCAAAAAATTTGAGGAACTCTTTAATGATGAAATACTCGGTCAAAAGAAATACCTCAGGGATCTTTCTAAAGGAAATCAAAAAAAAGCCGGAATTGTTGCAGCGTTAATTGGTCAGCCCGAAGTTGTTATTCTCGATGAGCCTTTTGCCAATCTTGACCCTACGACACAAATAAGGTTGAAAAAAACATTAAAAACGATCAATGAAGAATCAAGTTCCACCCTTTTGATCTCAAGCCATGACCTTGGTCACATTACTGAAGTTTGCGAGCGAATTGTCGTGCTAAACAAAGGAGATATCATTAAGGATCTTAAAACTTCTGATGAAACATTAAAAGAATTGGAACATTTTTTCGCAACCTAAACCCCTTCCTTTAAGGTCATAGAGACTCTTTCTCAGGGAATAACAAAATTTCGTCCCATACGATGGCATAATCCGACCGGTAATCATAAAACATTTATGATTAATTTGTACTTTTACCCAATCCCCGTCGTTTATCAAACAATAAAGACAAGCCCAGGCTAAGATTTTGAAAAAAGGGATCAAACGTATTGTTTTCT
>CBDULU010000269.1:0-3692 GCA_965368155.1 uncultured Flavobacteriaceae bacterium | reverse complement strand
TGTCTAGTAAAGATGGAGAATTGACCAGATGGTACAACAGAGACTGGACAGAATTTGAAGCAGTAAAGGAGAACCAAACCAGTATTGATGAATTGCACGATGCTTTGGAGGCAGCGGTTCACAGACAATTGATGAGTGATGTACCCTATGGTGTATTGTTGTCTGGAGGACTTGATTCTTCAGTGACCTCAGCTCTAGCCAAGAAATACGCTGAAAAAAGAATAGAGTCCGGAGATACACAAGAAGCCTGGTGGCCTCGTTTGCACTCCTTTTCTGTAGGGCTGGAAGGCTCTCCTGATTTGGCCGCGGCTCAATTAGTAGCCGATCATATTGGTACTGTTCATCATGAAATCAAATTTACAATCCAGGAAGGGTTAGATGCCATCAAGGATGTTGTTTATAACCTGGAGACTTATGATATTACTACGATCAGGGCTTCCACACCAATGTATTTGATGGCAAGAGTGATCAAATCAATGGGAGTTAAAATGGTACTTTCAGGAGAAGGGGCAGATGAATTATTTGGTGGCTATTTATACTTTCACAAAGCGCCAAGTGCCGAAGAATTTCATAAGGAGACTGTCAGAAAATTAGAGAAACTCCATATGTATGATTGTTTGAGAGCGAACAAATCGTTGGCAGCTTGGGGAATTGAAGGTAGGGTTCCATTTTTGGATAAAGAATTCATGGATGTGGCTATGCGAATAAACCCTGAGGATAAAATGATCAACGGTGAGCGCATGGAGAAATGGGTGATCAGAAAGGCATTTGAACAATACCTTCCTGAAAGTGTTGCCTGGAGGCAAAAAGAGCAGTTTTCTGACGGAGTTGGCTATAGTTGGATCGATACTTTAAAGGAGGTAGTCGATCAAGAAGTGTCTGACGAACAATTGGCCAATGCCAAGTATAAGTTTCCGATTCAAACACCTACATCAAAAGAAGAATTCTATTACAGAAGTATATTTGCCAGTCATTTTCCTTCAGATACAGCCGCACTTTGTGTACCACAGGAAGCTTCTGTTGCCTGCAGTACAAAAATTGCGCTTGAATGGGATGAAAGCTTTAAGAACATGAATGATCCTTCAGGTAGGGCAGTTGCCAATGTACATGAAGAGGCCTATGAAAAAAAGATTGAAGCTTAGTAATAGTATTAAAACTCAATCATAAGTCCTATTGAAGGAAGAATGGTACCGGCAGTATTTGCTATCTCTCTGGTGAGATAACTGTCAGGCTGATTCGGATCTTCAATAGGATTTCCATTGTCATCTCTTACCACATCCAGGAAGGGTTGCGTTTCAGTTTCAAAGCCATAGAGGTTTTGGATATCAAGATATGCATTGAGGGCCCATTTTTCAAAGAACCAACGTTTGTCAACACGAAAATCAAGTCCATGGGAGTTGCCGTTTCGTTGTGTGTTCAATTGATTCCAGTCATTGATTCCTCTTTGCGTGACGTCCCAATTTTCTTTTTTTGAAGATAGTTCAATGTCAAAAGGTGTATAGGGTGAGCCACCAAGAAATCTGAATTTAGCGCCAATCTCCCAATTTCTCTTTAATTTTTTACCTGCTGTAATATTTAAGATATGTCTGTTGTCCCAGGAGGAAGCAACATATTTTCCATTTTTATCTTGAAATTCACTCCTTACAAAGGTATAGGAAATCAAACCATAGACTGAGGAGCTTAACTTTTGCTGTAGGAAAAATTCCACGCCATAACTCCTGCCTTCTGAATTAGATACGGCTGGTTCGTTCCCAATCACTCCAAAGTCTCCACCCAGATTCGCTAAAGAGATACTGTCATTGGTTAAAAAGGGGTAGTTGTCATATTTTTTATAAAAACCTTCAACCGAAATCTTAGAGTATCTGGTTGGGTTGTATTGTACACCAGCTACAATATGGTCACTTTGAATATAAGTGATGCCATTTTCTTTGTTTACAAGATCTCCATCATTGTCTCTATATCCCATTACTGTATAGGCAGGAAGCTGGAAGTATCGACCTAAGTTAAAACTTGCTGAGAATTTTTCAGTAAATTGATAGGATGCGGAGAATCGCGGTGATAACTGGTCCACAAAATTCGACATTTCATCTGAATAACTATTCGCATCGGTTCTAATACCGAAAGAAAGAGATAAGCGCTCGCTGAAAACAGACTTGCTCACTTGGGTAAAAAGTGAATACTTTTGCATGGTAAATTCAGAGTCAAAATCAATGGTGGTTACCTGGTCATTAATAACTCTTTGATTAAAGGTTGAATTGGTATATTTTACATGTTCAAAACCAGCTCCAATGTTCCAGTTCCAGCCATTCATTCTTTTGGTACTTTCAATTCTTAGCTTGTTTTCAATTTCTTCTGAATTGTAATTTAGCAGTAATTCATCTGGATCTTCTATATTATTTTTATATTTTATAGCACTATTATTCAAGTGGTTACGGCTTATAACTACGTTTTGAAAACTATTTCTGGAGAAATGTTTCCAATTGGCACCAATCGTGTAGTTCCACTGATCGTTAATGGGAAGGTTTCCTAAAATATAGTTATTCCTGTCAATAGTTTCCTGGTCGGTCTCTCCATCATTCACATCTGTATTGAGTTCAAAATTATCGATGGCACCAAGACCGACTATGGTCAGTTGGTCCTTGTCACCAAATTCAAAAAAATGTTTATACTGAAAATCATTATAGGTTGGTAAGAATGGCAGTTTTAAGGCTTGAAACAGAAATTGTAGATAAGATCGTCTTGCAGAAAGAATAAATGATGAATTTTTTCCTGTCGGCCCGTTTAAGGTTAAGCCAATATCACTTGAACCCACCATAAAAGTACCTCCTAATTTTTCTCTGTTACCAGTTATTTGTTTAAAATCCATCACCGAACTCATCGTGTTACCTCGGTTTGCCGGAAAAGCACCTGAATAAAAATCCACATCACGGATAAAATTTACATTGATCAATCCTACAGGACCACCAGAAGAACCTTGGGTAGCAAAGTGATTGATGTTTGGAATTTCAATACCATCTAAATAAAACCTGTTCTCATTGGGTGCACCACCTCTAACAATGATGTCATTTCTAAAGGAAACAGTAGTTGCTACACCAGGAAGTATCTGTATGACTCTTGATATATCCCGATTGGCCCCCGGATTCCTGTAAATTTCGGTTGCTCCTATAGTTTGTTTACTCAAAGGACTTTCCTCTGATTTTTCAATGCGGTTGGTTTGGATAACTACCTGATCCAGAAGCGCACTTTCTTCGGTTAAGGCAATGTTGATGTCAGTAACAGCTGCAGAACCTATGGTAATCTCATATAGATAAGTTGTTTTAAAGCCCACAAAGCTGCAAGTCAGGTTGTAGGTGCCTGGCTTTATATTGTTGATTTCATAGCGGCCTTCCTCATCTGAAGTTGTACCTATTTGTGTACTGTCCAGTACGATATTTGCGAAGGGTATACTTTCATTATTGATCTCATTGTATACGCGTCCTTTAATAGAGCCTGTTTGAGCCAGCACGTTGCTAACAGTAATTAAGGCTATGACAAGTAGTAGGTTTATTTTGGAAAACACTGTGATAAGTTTTATTAAAGGTAGAAAGAATTAGTGATTAGCAGGGTTATTTTAAGAAGAATGGACCGACGATTATAATAACCATCGATCCACCCATCCAAAATAAATCAAACTATCAAGAAATGATTTTATA
>CBDULU010000268.1:0-3695 GCA_965368155.1 uncultured Flavobacteriaceae bacterium | reverse complement strand
AAATAATGAAAGCACTTTTTTATACCAGAGAATTTCCCCCATATGTTTATGGAGGAGCTGGAGTTCATGTGGAGTACTTAGCAGGAGAGCTATCCAAATTAATGGAAGTTGATGTGCGATGCTTTGGGGACCAGGATGAAAAGAATGGAAATTTATCTGTTAAAGGGTTTCCTTTTGATAATCCTGTTTTTGACAAGTCAAATGATAAGCTTAAGGCCGTATTTAAAACTTTGAGCACATGCATTCAAATGAATGCCGATGAAGTAGACGCTGATATTGTGCATTGCCATACCTGGTATGCTCAATTTGCAGGTATTGTTGCCAAACTTTGTTATGGTATTCCCTTGGTTATTACGACGCATTCTTTGGAACCTTTGCGACCTTGGAAAAGAGAGCAGCTTGGCAGAGGGTACGATGCTTCCTCATGGGTTGAAAAGACGGCGATTGAAATGGCTGATGCGATTATCGCTGTTTCTGAAGAAACAAAAGTAGATGTGCTGAATAATTTTAATGTAGATGAGGAGAAGGTTCAGGTAATTTATAATGGAATCAATCTTGAGGAGTATGTTGTTACGGATAAGGTTTCAACACTAGAAAAGTACGGTATTGACCAGTCAAAACCTTTTGTGTTATTTGTTGGAAGAATTACGAGGCAAAAGGGAATAATACACCTGGTCAATGCAGTTAAATATATAGATCCGGATACACAGATAGTGCTTTGTGCAGGAGCACCGGATACACCTGAAATAGCAAAGGAGATGGAGGATAGTGTTGCTGCTGTTAAAAAAGACAGGGACAATGTTATTTGGATCGATGTCATGTTAGAAAAGGAAGAGGTCATTCAATTATATTCTCACGCAGATGTGTTTTGTTGCCCTTCTATCTATGAGCCTTTTGGAATCATTAATATTGAAGCTATGGCCTGTGAAACTGCTGTAGTAGCAAGTGCTGTAGGAGGTATAAAAGAAGTTGTGGTTCATGGAGAAACCGGAATTCTGGTGCCTCTGGAACAGCAGAAAGAAGCACCGTTCGAGCCTGTTGATGCTGATCAGTTTTCGAGAGACCTCGCAGATGGTGTAAACCAATTGATATCAAATAAGGAGCTCACAAGTCAAATGGCTAAAAATGGAAGGAAAAGAGTAGAAGAGACCTTTGATTGGATCGCTATAGCCAAGCAAGTAGAAGAATTATATAAATCACTGATTTAATGAAGCAAGGATTATTGGACAAAACCCGTGAAGTTTCGGATTTCACATCTGGGAAGAAGGCCAATAAGTCAGATCTATGTAAAAAATTTGGGCTTGACACATCACTGCCTTTGTTTGTCTTTATTGGAAGATTGGTGAATGAAAAAGGGGCAGATTTGTTTCCGGCTGTATTGTACAAGTCATTGTTGAAGAAGGATTGCTCTTTGTTCATTCTAGGAGAGGGAAAAGATGAGATAGAATCTGAATTGAAATCATTGCGGTTTCATTTTAATAAAAACTATGCAAGCTTCATAGGTTTTGACGAGGCCTTGGCCCATAAGCTATATGCAGCAGCTGATTTTCTGTTGATGCCTTCAAGAGTTGAGCCCTGTGGATTGAATCAGATGTATGCTTTGAGGTATGGAACGATCCCGATAGTACGAAGAACGGGAGGATTAAATGATTCAGTTATTGATATAGGTGATAACGGTTTTGGCATCTGCCACGTTGAGGCCTCCGTAAAGGATGTTTGTGATTCAATGTTGAGAGCCAAGGAGTTATATCAAAATAAAAAGAAATTAAAACGAATAAGAAAAAAATGCATGATCATTGACCATTCTTGGGATAAATCAGCCCAAGAATATTTAACTTTATACAAATCTTTAACCCCATAAAATATGTTCAGCAAAAAAGTTTTAGGAATCATACTAGGAGGAGGACAAGGTTCTCGACTTTATCCATTAACCGAAAGCAGGTCCAAACCTGCAGTACCCATAGCAGGTAAATACCGATTGGTTGACATTCCAATTTCCAATTGTATCAATTCTGAGATAAAAAGAATGTATGTATTGACCCAATTCAATTCAGCTTCTTTAAACAGGCATATTAAAAACACCTATCACTTTAGCTTTTTTAGTCAGGCTTTTGTCGATGTTCTTGCCGCTGAGCAAACACCTATGAGTGATACCTGGTTCCAGGGTACTGCTGATGCTGTAAGACAAAGTATGCATCATTTTTTAAGACATGATTTTGAATACGCACTCATTCTTTCCGGTGATCAGTTGTATCAAATGGATTATAACCTGATGGTAGAGCAACACGTAAAAAGTAAAGCTAGAATTTCGATAGCTACTATTCCTGTGGATGCTAAAGATGCGACGTCTTTTGGTATATTAAAGTCTGATGAAAATAACGAAGTAACTTCCTTTATAGAAAAGCCTGAAGAAAAATTATTACCCGACTGGACCTCAGAGGTTAGTGATGATATGAAGTCGCAGGGTAGAAACTATCTTGCTTCTATGGGTATTTATATTTTTGACAGGGACCTCCTGGTTGAGCTGATGAAGAATCCAGAAACGAATGATTTCGGAAAAGAAATTATTCCTCAGGCCCTGGGTCAGCATAAAATAACCAGTTATCAATACGAAGGTTACTGGACAGATATAGGGAATATTGATTCTTTCTTTGAAGCCAATCTGGGCTTAACTGATGACATTCCTGCTTTTGATCTTTATGACAGAAACAAAAGGATCTATACAAGGGCAAGAATGCTTCCCACCTCAAAAATTTCAGGAACTACTTTGAACAGAAGTGTTATTGGAGAAGGTTGTATCATACATGCAGCTAAGATTGATCGATCGGTGATCGGAATTCGGTCGAGGATAGGAAATGATTCGACAGTGATCAATACCTATATGATGGGTAATGATTCTTATGAAACACTCGATGAGATCAATAGAAACAAGACTTCAATCCTAATGGGAATTGGTGAGCGATGTTTTATTAAAAATGCCATTGTAGATAAAAATTGCCGCATTGGTGACGATGTAAGAATCAATGGAGGTACTCATCTGAAGGAAAAGGAGACGGAGATGTATTGTATTAAAGACGGTATCGTTGTGATCAAAAAAGGAGCGGTTATTCCAAAGGGATACGTTATTTAAGAATTAATTTTTCGAGCATGTTAAAGCAACAAAGAGTGGTTATTGATCATGTTTCACCACAGATCAACGGAGGAGAATTTTCAATAAAAAGAGTTGTTGGTCAGGTGGTAAATGTTTCAGCGGACGTTTTAGCCGATGGGCATGACGTAATCGCTGCATCTGTATTATACAAGCATCATCAAGAAAAGAAATGGAAGGAGTCCAGAATGACCTCTGGTCATAATGACGATTGGTACGGTTCTTTTAAGGTTGAAAAGCAAGGTCATTACGCGTATAAAATAGAATGTTGGGTTGATTATGCGTTGAACTGGCAATATGGAATTGATCGAAAGATAGCAGACGGACAACATGTGAGTTCAGAATTGGAAGAAGGAGTTCTATATGTTGAAGAGGTCATGAAAATGGCGACGACAACAGAAAAAACCTATTTAAAACAGTTGCTAAAACTGTTCAAAAATGAAGCAAGTTATCAGGAAGCCGTAACTCAGGCCGTTTCTGATTCCCTCAAGTCAATATTTAAAAAATACCCTAAAAAATTTCTTGCCAATACTTCAAAGGAACTTGG
>CBDULU010000267.1:0-3697 GCA_965368155.1 uncultured Flavobacteriaceae bacterium | reverse complement strand
CGATTTAACGATGGGAAATGCGACCCTAATGGAAATTTATGGGTAGGTTCTATGCACCTGGACCAATCTGCTCCAAAAGCCAATCTCTATAAAGTTGCAGCAAATGGCCAGGCAACTAAAATGTTGGATAGTGTAACGATTTCTAATGGTATCGTATGGACCTCAGATAAGAAAACCATGTACTATATCGATACACCTACGGGTCATATTCGTGCCTTTGATTTTGATCATGAAACCAGCACGATTTCTAATGAAAGAGTAGCGGTCGTTATTCCAGAATCTCTCGGTTTTGGAGATGGAATGACCATAGATGAAGAAGATAAATTATGGGTAGGCTTATGGAATGGAAATGCGGTGGCCCGTTTTGATCCTTTAACAGGTAAATTATTAGAAAAAATTGAAGTGCCGGCTCACAATGTAACGTCTTGTTCCTTCGGAGGTGAAAATTTTGACACTTTGTATATTACGACTTCAAGTTTAGATATGGATGAAGCAGAAACAAAGAAATTTCCTTTGGCAGGTTCTTTATTTGAAGTTAAACCCGGGGTGAAAGGCGTAGCGGGTAATTTTTTTGCTAAATAATCATGATCATTCAAGTTATAGGTGTTAGCGGATGCGGCAAAACGACAATTGCACGAAAACTGTCGGAATCAATTGGACTTCCATATTACGATGCTGATGATTTTCATCCACAGGCAAATATTGATAAAATGAGCAGTGGACAACCGCTCAATGATGAGGACAGGGCTTCATGGTTGGCAACGCTTTCAGTGAACTTACAACAATGGGAAAAGGAGGGAGGTGCTATTTTAGCCTGTTCTGCTTTAAAGGAGAAATACAGAAAGGTTTTGGCACAAGGCCTTGATCATTGTCATTGGATTTTTCTAAATGGCTCCTATGAGCTGATCCTGGAAAGAATGAACAAAAGAAAAGATCATTATATGAGCGGGGAAATGCTTAGGTCTCAGTTTGAGGCACTTGAGGTTCCGGCTTATGGCACACATATAGATATACAAAATTCTCCTGAGGAGATAATAGAAAAAATAAAGTCAAGTCTATGAGTACTAAAAAGAGCGAATTTGGTGTTTTTGGCCTAGGTGTAATGGGCAGTAGTATTAGTTTAAATATTGCTGATAAAGGATATGAATTATCTGTTTTTAACAGGGCTGAAGGCGGAGAGGAAGAAGTGGTGAGTCGTTTTCTTTCATCCAACGCTGATAGGGATAATATACGGGGATTTACTGATTTAAAGGCCTTTATTGAATCACTGTCACGTCCCAGAAAGATCCTGATCATGATCAAAGCGGGACCAACAGTTGATCTTGTTTTAAACAATTTGATTCCCTTACTTTCTAGAGGCGATATTATTATTGATGGTGGAAATTCTCACTACCTGAATACAAAAAGGAGGTTTGAACTCGCTCAGCGTCAAGGGATAGAGTTCATTGGCGCCGGAATTTCGGGAGGAGAGGAAGGTGCAAGAAAAGGTCCTTCTATTATGCCGGGAGGTAAGAAAGAGAGCTATGAATTGGTGTCCGAAATTTTGGAATCTATAGCAGCTAAAGATGATTTTGGAAAGACATGCTGCACCTATATAGGACCTGAAGGTTCAGGACATTTCATTAAAATGGTGCATAACGGTATTGAATATGTGGAAATGCAACTGTTGGCCGAATTATATGCCTTGATGTCAAAGACGATGTCAAATGAAGCTATTGCAGAACTGTTTGAAAGTTGGAATCAAGGTGTTCTATCCAGTTATTTACTAGAGATCACTATTCAAATTTTAAGGAAGAAAGAGGGAGATAAGTATTTATTGGATTTGATCTTGGATAAGGCGGGTAATAAAGGGACCGGTTCCTGGTCAAGCAAAGCGGCCTTTGATCTTGGTATTCCCAATACCCTGATGTCATCTGCGGTGTTCGCCAGGTATATTTCATCTTTTAAGAATTCACGTATTAAAATGTCGGGTCTGGTCGATTCCGTTAGTTCAATAAAGGAAGATCTGAATTTAGCTTCAATTGAGAAGGCCTATGAATTTGCTCGATTGATCAATCACCAACAAGGATTTAAATTGATGCAATTGGCTTCTGACACCTATAATTGGGACCTTAATTTTTCTGATATCGCCAGAATCTGGTCAAATGGATGCATCATAAAATCTTATCTTATGAATGAGCTACACAAAGAATTTATGTGTTCAAAGGACTTGTTTGATATGGATCTGGTTACTGATACCTTGATCAATGCAGAAACGGCCTTACGTGAAACTATTATGTCAGCTCTACTGGAAAGAACTTCTATGCACTGTTTTTCAGCTGCTTACTATTACTGGATAGATATGACTACTAAAAACTTACCGGCAAATTTGATCCAAGCTCAGAGGGATTTTTTTGGGGCGCATACTTATCAAAGAGTTGATGCCCCTGAATCGGAATTTTTCCATAGTCAATGGTGAGAATAGTCTATTTGTTAAAGTGTAGCAAGGAGTATAAATTGCTGTTTTTAAGTATGATAATGCGTTATGGGATCAGTGATGTATAATAAAACCGCTATTTTTTTCGTTTATGATAAAAATTGCGACGAAATGAAAAATGACAGAATCGGACTTTCCAAAGGGTCTGATAATAAAAAGCGCAGCCAAAAGGAAATCTTTAACAGTAAGGCGCAACGACTTGCAGAAAAGGAATACGAAGAATACTATAACAAGATCAGGCAGTTAAGCCGGGGTCTCTGATTATTTACTTTTATAGAAATCTTTTACATAAGCCAGTTTCTGGTTATGCGTCATATTTTCCGCTGTCTTGGTTTCTTTCATTTTTATAGCCAATTCAGGAATACCCGAAATAAGCTTTTCCAATTTCAATTTCATTTGTGCAGGACCGAACAAAAATATCTCATCAGCTTTTGATAATTCCTTAACAACACGTAACATGTATTTTTGGGTATATTCCTTCACCCTGTTCTCTTTTCCCTTTTCATCTACAAGATATTGATCTCCGAATCTTCCGAATTGCTTCGATTCACCTTCGATCCGTATACGGGTTTCAATGTCAGAGTAAATTGTTTTTGAGTGAATAGCTTTCTTTGTCAAGGTGATCAAGTTTGCTTCCTTTTGATCGATCCAAATTCCTACTTTACGCATAACGAAACAATTTAGTTAATACTCTATTTTATCTTCCTTATCTTCCCAGGCCTGAAAGGCCCTCATAGCAGTTTCTTTATTAATTTGTTCAAATGGAATAGTTCTTTTGCCTGGTTCCAAATCCAGTTCTTTATAGATAAAGTTATCGTCAAAGCCGATTTTAGCAGCGTCGGTTTTGTTACAACCGTAATATACTTTTTTGGGTCGCGCCCAGTAAATGGCCCCTAAACACATGGGGCAAGGTTCACAACTCGTGTATAAAACACAATCATCCAGTTGAAACGAATTCAAAGCTTTACATGCTTCTCTGATCGCCATCACTTCTGCGTGAGCAGTTGGATCATTGGTGGAAGTCACTTGGTTATTTCCTTTGCCTATTATTTTTCCATCCCTGACAATGATACACCCGAAAGGACCACCTTCATTATTCAACACGCCTTTTATGGCCAGATCAATGGCTTGTTCCATAAAACCGGCATGATCAGTTGTGCTGTTGTCAGTATCTCGGTCAAGAGCTTTGGCAGCTTCATCGAGGAATTTTTTATTAAAACT
>CBDULU010000266.1:0-3711 GCA_965368155.1 uncultured Flavobacteriaceae bacterium | reverse complement strand
ATTCTTTTTTGAGAAGCAACAAAAGCCCTTTCGACGATGATCCTGAAAAACCGCTCTAGTTTTGGTATTTCTCGCATCATTTGCTGTTGATTTTCATAAGAAAACTGTATCAGTTCTGTATTTTCCAAGCATTGAACATTGAAATCCGCAGGTTTTTGACTAATATAACTGCCCATGTCTGAGGTCCACCAATCTTCAATAGAGAACATAACCACATGTTCCTGACCTTCTTCGTCAACATAAAAAGTTTTGGTACAGCCGGAGATCACAAATCCGCTAAATTTACAAACATCTCCCTGTTGAAGAAAATATTGTCCTTTAAGTAATTTACGATAGGAAATCAAGGAGCCCAATATACTTTCTTCTTCCTCAGTAAGTGCAACCACCCGGTTGATATAATCTAATAACGGTTTGAATTTATCCATAAAAAAACAGCAGTTAAAGCTAACTGCTGTCAAAAATAAGGTTTTTTACCGATCTATTTTCTTACTTGTTCCAAGTAGCCCAATACATAAACTGCAGGAGCGTTCCAATTGATACAAACTTCATTAGAAGCGAAACTGGCTTCAACGTCCATATAGGCCTTGGCCGGAAATTCAGATGCATATTCCACCAAATCACCATCTTGACGGTCATTGTTAGGGCCACCCAAAATAAACCCGGGTACAGGATCAGCGATGCTGTCTGCTCCGCTTGGCCTATGGTGAGGAAACATCACCCTTTTGGCACCAAAACCAGTTAAGAAGCAATATCCTGTTGCATTTTTACCGAAGATATAATCAGTAATTTGTTCCGCACCGATCAGGTATTTTTCATCACCGGTCAACTTGTGTGCCACGCATAGGATATAGGCCTGATTCAAAATATCACTATTGGAACCCCACTCGTAATTGTCTAAAGCTATGCGATATGGATGCTGTTCGATTTTTTCCAGAATTTCGTCAGCAAGGGCTGTATGACCCTGAGTGAGGAAAGTAGACAGGTCCGTATCCAGTGCATCTTTGTTTTCAAGTAAGGAATGAAAACCAACGTTTCGAACAAAATTCTTCCAGCTATCAGCAAGCTGGTGTTTGTATTCCTGCTCGTATTTTTTCATAGCTACTTTATACTGGTCTTCTTTGGTGGCCAGGTATAATTCTGAAGCCGCCCAGAAAAAATCATCTGAAAATTCACTATCTCCATATTCTCCTGTGCTGACATCCTCAGGGTTTTTAAAGGCGATATTGTCATTTTTTTCGGCCCATTTAAATGCCTTTTTAGAAGCCTCTAAGGCTTTGGCTGACCATTCCGAATCAATATCTTTATACAACCTTGACGCCTGTGCCAATACAGCCGCAAAGTCAAGCGTAGAAGCAGTTGCCTTACCAATGATATATCGATCAAGATCGTAATCTTCAGGCATAATAAAACCGCCAAAACCTAGCGCCGTTAATTTAAAATACACACCACCGTCGTCGTCTTGCATGGTTTGTATCCAGTCAAGTTCATACCTCAATTCATCCCAGAGATCGATGATGCCATTACCCGATTCGGGAATGTTCAATCCAACATTGTCCATGAATTCAGGAAATTGTTCAAGTATCAAAAGCATCTGACCCACCGAGAGAGAGGCATTTACAATATATTTTCCATAATCACCGGCATCATACCAGCCTCCGGGAGAATTCAAAGTTCCTTCGGTTTTGCCAGTAGATGGATGATACATACATTTATCATCTGGATGGCCAGCTCCTCTTTGATAAATGTCTGCATATTCCTCCTCAATAGGCATAGAAGCTCTTTGAAAATAATAGCTTTTGATAGACTCTCTTAAGGCATTGCGATAAAGTTCTTTTTTAATTGTAAAAGGATATGAGGCAATGGTATCATTAATAACAACATAATAGGCCCCGGGAGCCGTAAAGGAAGAAAAATCTCCTAACATTACTTTCTCACCTGAAGCTTCCCAGGTACCCTGATCTACTAAATCACCTGAAAACACTTTATTTTTATAAGCATCTACCAGTTTAAAGGTGCTGGCTTCGGTGTCTACTATGGTAAATTGTTTTACCGATGACGGATAAAATCCAATTTGATTAATTCTAATTTGATCAGAAATTTTTGCTGATCCTTTTTTTGAATCGCAGGCCGCAAAAAACAGGAGTACAAAGGCGCTCAAGGCAATCAATTTTTTCATTGTAAATACTTTTTGTGTTATTCTTATAAATGGACATTCAAATGTAAAAGAATGTTGCCCATAAATTTAATATTAAATTGTCACAAATGTATTCTAATTAACCATGATCGTCAATGATTTAAGTCATTATTGAACATTGGTCAAGCCATGACATCAGAGGCATTTGCTTATAGTTACTTCCTGAGGAAAGGTTGCCATTTCATATAGGTAGCACTGCGCCAGAGCCATTCAAGCGGACCGTATTTAAATGTTTTAAGCCAGTATTTACTGAGAAGACTTTGGACGATAATTAAGAGTAAGGCAAGTAAAAACAGATAGGAAAATCGAATTTGTCCAAGGTATCCCAATCCCCATCCAAAAAAGATAAACGTACCAATAACAGATTGCAATACATAATTTGTAAGTGCCATCCTGCCATAGGGAGCAAAGAAGGTCAATCTTTTTTCCCACGAATCTCTTTGGTACAATAATAGAAATCCACATAAAATAATGGTGGACATACAGATATTGACCCAATCCATAAAATTCATACCAAAAGTAAAATGTAAAGAAGCATTGTCTATGGGTTGTGCAATAGTGGCAAAAGTAGCAAAGGTGATCACAACAGAAACCAACATGCCTGCTATGGCCCATAACATGATATTTTTTATGGTTTTGGCATGGCGGGCTATGTCTTTGAAAACACCTGTTCTGCCCAGCCATAAGCCAATTAAAAAGTAACCGAAAGTATAGTAGAACCGGCCAAATATGGACATTTGAAAATCGATCTTGGTCAGCATTCCATATACGGCATTCGCTTTAAAAACTTCGAGCAGGCTTCCATTTTGAATGGTATCAAAATAGGCCAGCATCTGCTCATTATGGATATCCATCATAGGATGTATTCCGGTGATGCTCTCCCCTCCGAAAATAAAAAAGGCGATAAACCTGGGGATGCCCAGAAAGATGAATCCGGCTGTGATCAGTATCCATTTGGTAGGAATCTTGTAAAAGGGAATAAGAAATCACCTCGGTAAAAAAGTTGATGCACATATCCTATGATAAATAGAAGCGCGGCCCTCCAAACAAAACGACCTCCGAATTTGACATTTTTTTTCTCGGCTGACTGCATTTGAATGGCAAAACTCAATCCGAAAAGAATCGAGAACAAGGCAAAGAACTTACCCGAAAAAAAGATTTGTAAGAGTCCCTGGACTATTTGATCCGGGATACCATTTACCCCTTCCATAAAACCTTCTGGTGCAGGACCGGCAATGTACTGTTCGACCATATGCACAAGGACAACACCGGCAAGAGCAAAGCCCCTCAATGCATCAATACTGTTAATTCTTTGGGTTTTGAGAAAAGTATTCATAGTTAGTTGTAAAAAAAGCAGCAAGGTTATACTTATAAGATGACGCTTATTTGGCTAAATTGTTACGAAATATAATGATTAGTTGATCGCATGTTACTTTTCTATCAACTTTTCAAACTAATTGTTATATTGCGTTTGAAACGGAATAAATTCCTATCTAATATAATGAATCTACGTATTA
>CBDULU010000265.1:0-3713 GCA_965368155.1 uncultured Flavobacteriaceae bacterium | reverse complement strand
CTAAAGGTAAAAGGTCCTGCCTGTTCGTAAAACCCGACCCTGATCTTTCCTCTTCTTTTAACCCGACTTAGCGTGTTTTCTCCTCTCCATTTTGGATTTGGATTCTTTTTCGGGGTTTCGAGAACAACAAATTCCTGTTGAGGACTGATCAATTCAAACGAATTTACAATTTCAAGATTTGTAGGAATATTTTTCATGCTAATCTCCAGTATATATCGGAGTCCTATTACAGATACTGCAGTGCTGATACTTATGACAATAAGGCCTTGTATAAATTTTCTTTTTTTAAACTTGAGGTAACCGCCGCTGGCAGAAATCGTAAGCAAGGTCAGGGCAATAAGATGAAAGGCGCCAAGTACAACCCTGATTCTGTCAGTCAAAACGGTTGAAACAACAAAGAGTTGAAAGGTCTCTTTGGGGATTTTTAAGAGGTCCAAACTAAAAGGAAGCCCTGTTATCGGGGCAACAAAACTACTTAGAAATGTAGAGCTCAAAAATATGGGATAATCCATAAAACCCATTGCTTTTCCTGTGAACCAGGCCGCAAATGGCACGAATATAAAGATCATAAAGGTTCCGAGATTCGGAAAAGGGTAGGCAAGAGGCATAATAATATCTACCCTATCCTGTCCTTCCTCAGTTCCATTTTCATCGGATCTGATAATCTCCTTGATATTTTCGATTAATTGTGGGTAAACAACAATGATCTTTCCAGTAGCAAATATGGTAATGAGTGTAGACCGGGTGATTTTGAATATGGTCTTCGAGGAATATGGTGTAAAGATGGATATCAGATAAGGAAGCACAAGAAAGGTAATCAGAATAACCGCGAGCAGGTATACCAATAAATAACCCTGAAGTCTGCTAAGATCAGACCAGCTTAAAGTACTTACTACTCCGGCTGCTATACAGAAAACACCGACAGGTGTTATTTTAATGATCATCTTATTGACTTGATTTAAGCCATCAGTAAGTACATCCATTGGTTTAAGCAGGGCTTCCTTGTTAGGCAGCTTCATAACACCCAGGCCGATAAATATGCTGAACAACACCACTGCAGGAACCACATTATCACTCATTGATTCAAAAGGGTTCGCAGGAATATATAGTTTGACAAAGTCAAAAGGAATAATTGGTTGCACAAAGTCACTACTATAGAAATTTCCGCTCGTCCAGACTGGAAAACTTAAGGGGAGAATGATGAGATAAATCAGACCAATACTTAAGAGCAAAAACAAAAAAGTGAGTCCATAGCGAATGATCTTTTTCCCTGTATCCATTGAAAGTCTCCCAATATTTACAATAAGAGAAAACATGATGTAGGGCAAAACCGTCATTTGTAAGAGCCCAATAAAAATGTCCCCTATAATTCCCATCCAGGCTACTTCTTCGCCAAAAAATAATCCTGTTAATACGCCAAATAAAACACCTAGAAGTACTTTGGTGGAAAGAGATAAATTTTTCATGGGAGAGTAGATGGTTTAGCGCGGTATTCAGGATTTTTTAAAACAGTCTAAATGTAGGAAATTTTAGAGAATATGAAAGCAAACCGCAGGGAGTCTGCGGGCAAAATAATTTTAGTTACTGTTACATAAATCAAAATAATAATTTTTTTACTTTAAAATTAATACCATCATAAGGGATGATCAAGGATAGAAAATATTAAAGATCCTGCAGGTCAGATGAAGGGATATTTTTAAATATCAGTTATATTTGCCGCATGTTAGAAGATAAGAATCAATCCAGAACATCCCTTTCAGAATTGGGAGAATTTAAGTTAATAGATCACCTTACACAACATACGGTTATCCATCATAAGGATACATTTAAAGGAATTGGTGACGATTGTGCCGTTATTGGTCAGGGCGAGATACAGACCCTTGTCACTACAGATCTTTTGGTTGAAGGTGTTCACTTTGATTTGAGTTATATGCCGCTTAAACATCTTGGTTATAAGGCTGTAATGGTTAATCTTTCTGATGTATGTGCCATGAATGGGATGGCCAAACAAATTACTGTGTCCATAGCTGTTTCGAACAGGTTTCCATTGGAAGCCTTAGAAGAATTATATGCCGGAATTCATCTTGCTTGCAAGACTTATAAGGTGGATTTGGTGGGTGGAGATACAACATCATCAACAAAAGGCTTATTGATCAGTATTACGGCTATTGGTGAAGTTGAGAAGGAGAAATGCGCCTATAGAAACGGGGCAGGCCCTAATGATCTCCTTGTTGTTTCAGGTGACTTAGGAGCGGCATACCTTGGTTTACAGGTACTGGAGCGCGAGAAGCAAGTGTTTCAAGTCAATCCAAATGCCGAACATGAATTAGACAAATATACCTATCTGGTAGAGCGTCAGTTAAAGCCTGAAGCCAGAAAAGATATCGTAAAATTATTGGCTGATCTGGAAGTGCAGCCCACCTCTATGATCGATATATCTGATGGACTCTCTTCCGAAATATTGCATCTCTGTAAACAATCCAAAACTGGATGTCAATTGTATGAAGATAAGATACCATTAGACCAACAGGTTATTTCGACATGTGAAGAGTTCAATATGGATAGCACCACAATTGCCTTAAGTGGTGGTGAGGATTATGAACTTTTGTTTACGGTTAAACAGGAGGATTTTCCTAAAATTAAAGCAAATCCTAATTTAAGTATCATTGGTCATATGACAGAAGATCCTGATCTAATTCAATTGGTGACACGTGGAGGTCAAAAGGTTGACATTATTGCCCAGGGCTGGAATGCCATAAGCTAGGGTTGTTTTTTAATCAGGTTTGGGACTTTTGGTTAGTCCATCATATTTAATAGTGGTTCTGTAATTGCTGTTGACAGTGATCAGGGTGTTTCCCCCTCTGAATATAGACATATTGAATTCAAAGGTATCGTTCTTATCACTGGCTGCAAAATCAATACTGATCTTTTGCTTTTTGTCATTAAAAGACAGTTTGAATTTACTTTTTGGACCGGAATAAACAATGCCGCCATCACTAGTCAGTGCTACACCGCCAGAAGAAGAGGCACCAAAATAGGGTAAATAAATATCCAAACTATCCTTGCTGAATTTTAGAAAATTAGGGTTTGAGTTTAAGTTGATTCTTCTGCCTTGTGTTGTTGTTGCCCAATCTGCCTGAAAGTCAAACTCTCCACTTTCAATTAAGGCCTTCATTTCCTGATATTCTTGTAAAGCATTTTCCTTTTTCTGTTCTTTCTTTGATTGCGCAGAAATAGTGAAACTTACAAATAGCCCTAATAGAATTAAAACAAGGTTTTTTTTCATGATTCAGATAGAATAATTGAAAATATAATGATCACTAAAATTAATGATTATTTGGTGAAAGTGATGACACGTTTGTTGATTTTAACATCTTTAAGCAGGTAGTTATTTTTGATCCAAAGCATGGTTTCAGCCTGATAAATAAATACATGTGAAGGATCATTTTTATAATACCATGTATCAAAATCAATTCCCTCTTCAAAGAGATGTGTTTTGCAGATCAATTTCCCTTTTGCCCTCAGAGTTTGAAACAAGTTTTGAAACTCCTGTGATGGATGGTAAAAATGTTCTATAACTTCACAACAAACAATAAAATCGTACTGATCATTCATCAATGAGTCATCCTTAAAAAATATCGGGTCAAATACAAACATGTCATACCCTTCTTTTATGAGGTAATTCGAAAGAACAGGAGTGTGTCCACAACCAA
>CBDULU010000264.1:0-3713 GCA_965368155.1 uncultured Flavobacteriaceae bacterium | reverse complement strand
AACTAGCTAATTATGAAGTGATCACAGCAGAAAATGGTAAAGCTGGTTTGGAAAAGACCACATTTTTTAAGCCCGATCTTATCATTTGCGATATTTTAATGCCTGAACTTGACGGATACGGAGTTTTACAGATCATGATGAGAAATAAGTCACTTCAAAGGATCCCGGTTATTTTTATGTCAGCCAAAACCAAACATGAAGACATTAGGAGAGGAATGGATCTTGGAGCGAGTGACTATATTACCAAACCTTTTGAAGAATCAGAATTACTTAGTGCGGTGGCATCCAGATTAAAAAGAAAGGAAATCATGGAACATAGCGGTAAGCATGAATCTGTAGTAAATAAAAAATGGCGCATTGAAGAAATTGAAAAAGCTTTTAAACATAATGACGTCATCGAGTATAAGGCCGGAGCAACCATTTATTGTGAAGGAAGTATAAGTAACCATATTTTTTACGTCTTAAGAGGAGAGGTAAAAACATTTAAGATCAATCATGATGGCAAGGAATTGATCACAGAAATATTCTCTGATAAAAATTTTTTCGGCTTTACTTCCTTTCTTGGAAACAAGCCCTATGTCGAAAATGCCGAAGTCATAAAGAATGCGGAAATTATAAGAATTCCAAAGCATGAATTCTTGGACTTGATCAAGTCAAATCCTCAGTTGGGCTTGAATTTTATTGACTTAATTACCACGGATCTGGAATTCGTTAAAGACCATTTAATGCATCTGGCATATGATTCGGTAAGAAGAAAAACAGCAGATGCCATTTTGCGACTACAGGAAAAACGAGGAAACCAGAAAGCCATTGAGATCTCCAGATCGGATCTGGCTAGTTTTTTGGGGATTGCAAAGGAAACTTTAACAAGGACCCTGACCGACTTCAAAGATGAAAAATTGATCAGTACCAATAAAAATGAAATTTATATTCTGAAGAGGGATAAATTACAGAGGATACAGTAAGGTTGACGAAAATCAATAGCTGCCTTGATCAAGGTCAGTGATATAGTTCAAAGATTGTCATAGTTTTAATTCTTATAAAACTATTGGTCATGAAGAAGATACTTTTACCTACAGATTTTTCAGAAAATTCACTTAATGCTATTGAATATGCCAGTCATCTATTTAAAGATGTTCCCTGTAAGTTCTATTTGTTGAATGTTTTTAAGATCCCATATTTGGCTAATGAAGAATTGATGGATCAGAATGTTGCCCAGCTAGCTGCTTTAGAGGAAGAAATGTATGACACTTCAAAGAAAGAAATGGAGAAACTTGTTGAAAGTCTTCCAAAGAATAAAAGACATGATTTTGCAACAATCAGTGACTACAATCTGTTTAATTTGGCTGTGCATCAGGTGGTGGATGAAAAAGACATTGGGCTTATTATTATGGGAACCAAAGGAGCTACCGGAGCCAAGGAGATCTTTATGGGTAGTAATACTGGGGATGTGATCATGAGAAGTTCCTGTAACGTCATCGCCGTACCGGAAAACCATACTTACAAGCCACCAAAGGAGATTGTTTTTCCAACAGATTTCCAGATCAATTATGACTTTGAAGATTTGGCCCCATTGATCAGTTTGGCGGAAATGAACAGAAGTGTCATCAGAATAATCCATTTTAGTGAAAAAACGGAACTAGATGAAAATCAAGAGCATAACAAAAGAAAACTGAGTTCCTTTTTAGTGAATATCAAACATAAGTATTATACACTCTCATCTTCTGATTTTGAAGAAGGGCTTAATTGTTTTGCACAAAGCAGAGGTGATATCGATATGATCGTGATCATCGGAAGGCATTATGGTTTCTTCCAAAGATTATTTTTTAAGCCCAAAGTCAGGGCACTGAGCTTTCATACAACAATACCTTTATTTGTGATACATCACTTAAATGAATAAACATGGATATTTCAATTTTTTTAGCCAAATTTTGGGGATGGTATTTTATGCTGTTTTTTCTTCTTTTTATGATCTATCCAAAGCGAATCAAACAAATGTTTGTTTTTGCAAAAGATGATAAATTCATGATCATTTTATCGATTCTTGGCATCATCATCGGATTGGTACATATTTTGGCACATAATCTATGGGTAATAGACTGGAGGATCATCATCACTATGTTTGGTTGGTTTAGTTTGTCGAAGGGAATCAGTCAATTTGCTTTTCCAGGTTTCGCAAATAAATGGATCGAGAATATAGATTTTAAATGGTTTCAGTTTTTTCTATTTTTATTGTTTGTTATAGGCTTGATTTTACTCAATCAGGCTTATCAATGGGTTCCTTACTAAATGGCTCCCATAATTGATGAGAATCAATTCTGACATTGATCCTGATCAGTGTTTTGTTTTATGAAGTGTTGTAGGTTTGGTGTAATAAATTAAAGAACCGAAATTATTGAGGTTCAAGATCAAATTCTATGAAATATTAAAAGGCAGCTCAAGTGAAAACTTGTAGGGCCTTAGAACCAAAGATAGGTTTTATAGATTGATGAATATCTGGCTGATGATTAAGATCTGATAAGGAATTTAATGTAGGATATTTTAAAGTGTAAAAGGTATTTTTGATTCAAAGGGAACAGGAAGTTAAAAGCTTCCTGTTCTTTTTTTGAACCTGTTTCTCGTCACTAAACCCTCATTTTTTTGATATTTTTTGATCAATAACTGATGAAGATCATTAATTCTTATGAGCCAGGTCATTGTGTAAAAAAGCAGTCTGGGGTAATTTTATAGCTAGTAATGAGTAACAGTATTAATTAAAACCAAAAGCATCATGAAAAAATTATTATTAGGTTTATTAGCACTTGGGTTAACCACCCAATTCTATGCGCAGGTTATTAATGATGGCATGTTACCTGAAGTTGAAGTTCGTGCCACAAATTATAAATACCTGAATAGTGTTGATAACAGCGAGGCTGCAGTCTCAGTGCAACTACTCGAAGATATGGTGGCCAAATTCGATGTAAAAAGCTCAGAATTTTACGAAGATGGAAGTGATTTCTATAGGGTTTACTTTTTTATACCTGATGGAAAAATAGTTGCTGCCTATGACCGCGACGGAAAGATTCTCTATACCATTGAAAAGTTTACAAACGTAGCTTTACCAAATGATGTAGCTGCTTCTATTGCAGAAAGATTCCCAGGATGGAAAATTGCAAAAGATGTGTACAAGGTCAATTTTGACGCTGACCAAGGCGCACAAAAACAATACAAGATCGTATTGGAAAATGGCAAAAAAACCATTCGAGTAAAAGTTGATGAAGAAGGCACATTTCTATAAGCAACGTGTTTTGTAAGGAAAATAAAGTCGCCCTTGAATGGGGTGACTTTTTTTGATGAATATCATCGCTTTAGTTGACCAGCGTCATTGCATAAAATTAGACATCAATGTAATTTTAACCTGTTATTAATTAAAAATGTTTTGTCATGACACTTGTAAAATTTAAAAAACCCAGATTACCTTGGTACGACACCATGTTTACGGACCTTTTGGGTTCTGACAGGTTACTTACCAATGACTTTTTAATGGAAAACAAGTGGATCCCTGCAATGAATGTCAAAGAAAATGAAGATCTTTTTGAAATTGAAATTGCAGCTCCAGGTTTTACAAAAAAAGATTTTGAAATTTCCATAGAAAATGGATTATTAAAAATCTCTGCTGAGAACAGCGAAGAGATGAAGAAAGAAGAGGATAATTTTAATCGTCGTGAGTTTAA
>CBDULU010000263.1:0-3720 GCA_965368155.1 uncultured Flavobacteriaceae bacterium | reverse complement strand
TTTTAATTGAGCCAATAACTTTGGCTGATTACTTACAGCTACTAATGAATATCCCTTTTTAGCGAGTTCTTCAGATATGTGCCATCCTATTCCTGAAGAGGCCCCAGTTACAATAGCATATGTCTTTATGGCTTCATTCATTTTTAAGTTATTTTCTCATCTAACATTTGGATTTATTAAAACCTTCCCTTACAATTCATATCATCCCGAAGGAAACTATGCACTGCATACATATCTAGGTACCGTTCTTGTTTCTGTCAATATGTTTAGTAATCGCTTCTTTTAATTCCTGATAATTTGTTTGAATTAACCAATGACCCGCATCTAATTCTATAAACTCGTAGTCATTTTTCATGTATTGATGACTTTCATTAACCGAATAAGATCCTATAGCAACGTCCTTATTTCCCCAAATAAATAAAGTTGGAACATTTATATCACCGAGTATTTGGTCTTTCGCAGCTGTCTTTAGCAGTTTATAGTTACTGCGATAATAGTTTAGTGATGCAGTCAGTTGTTCTGGATTTCTAAAAACCTCGAGATAATCATCTATTTCATGTGATTCACTATGCTTCCATAGCTTTCTGAAGATTTTAAAATCATTTTTTCTAATACCCATTTCAGGAAGATAGGGCAACTGAAAGTTTCTTATGTATTGGCTCATGTTACTCTGTTCCTGATCAACTATAATTGCTTTTCCAAAAGCTTGCAGATGTGGAACAGAGATTCCGGTCCAACTTAAAATTGCGTCTTGATGATCATGAACCACTTTCCATCCAATGGCAGCACCCCAGTCATGGCCGACAAGATGAAATTTTGGTTTATTCAGAAACTCAGCAATGTCTAAAACGTCATTGGCCAATTTATCCAAAGTATAATGCTTTTTACCTTTCGGACAAGCACCTTTACTATACCCCCTCAAATTAGGCGCAACACAATAGAATCCATTTTCGGAAAGACCAGACATTAACCTTTTCCACATATATGAGGTTTCTGGGAAACCATGCAGAAAAATGATTAGTTCATCCTCTTTGCTGCCTTGAGTTCGGCAGTCGAAAATCAAATCTCCAATTTTCACTTGAATTGTTCCTTCCATATTTTAGAATGGTATCTAACTGAGAGGCAAAAGTACTTGCTCTCCCCGACCCTTGATTTTGTTATAATCGTGTTTTTTACTTCAAATTCTCTTTGTGCAGCGCATTTAATCCATTAAATATCCTCCTGTTTAGTAAGGGCTTTCCCTACTAAATTCCATTATTCTTTTTCTGCTGCTGCATCTGACGAATTTAATCCTTTGAAAATTAACCAAAGGGGAAGAACGAGCTGAATGAGTCCTACTGGAAGAAGCATGTTCATACTAATGCTATTTCCAAATATCGAAAATAATAACTCAATAAACATAAGAATTACAGCTATTATCCCTACAATTGAAATGACTTTTGGAACTAACTGTGATACATACAAAGTAAGGTATAAAATAAAAAGTGGGAAGCAAGAAATAATTAAACTCAGGTAGTGCGTCCACCAGTGTTTTTTATAAAAAATCTGGGCTAAAGAATTGAATGTGTCAGAATTATCAGTTTTATTTCTAGCATACTCCAGACTTAATTCAAGCATAGACAAAACACTTATATTGTCAATAGATATGCTGATAAAACTTAGTATGGTAAATGCCAAATATAAAATTGCCAAGGTGATACTATATTTTTTAAAAATTGGCCATAGCATTGTAGCGATAAAAACAGACATGATACCGTTTAAAAATAAAAGCAAGGTCGATATAATGATTTCATTCGAGTTGGCTGAAGTGGCCGTTAGAAAATCATCCGAAAATAGCACAGGGCCTTGTAAAATTTGATAGACGGTAACACCCGATACAAAAATGATTAAAAACAATAGTCCTACGAGCCTGCCTACTTTTCTATGTGATTTCATACACTTATATACGTACTAACAGTAGCTTTTGGGAATCCTCCAGGAATTACCAAGTTCCGTGCTACCAAGAATTGTGAAGAAAATGTAACTATAAATGCAGGATTACCTGTGGTGACAATTTTTTTATAGGTCATTTTTCTATTATATGCTATGATGATCTGTTTCAAACCCCTTCTAAGGAGTATAACCCTGACATTGTTAAAATTAAACTTTTCCGACGAATTTCAAAAAGACTTTTTTATGAAGTTCTAAATCCATGTTTGGAGAAAGTGATACACGTACAATATAATCTTTGTCTCCTTCTTTAGTCGTGCCTTGTGTAGATGTTGCCGGAATCGTCCAATAACACCCCTTTAATTGTCCATAGCTTACACAGAACTTACTTTCATTAGGGATCTCAGCAATCATTAAATTGATCAGTTTAAGATTCAAGGCTCTTTTAAAAGATTCTTTTTCTTCATCCGAATTCCCTTTGGTGGGTAGATCTAATGAAAAAACAGAAGGAGTAAATCCTTGTTTTGTCAATTCATCTGAAACAAAATTGATCTTCGCCTCTGGTAAATGCTTATGGATAAAGTTTACAAATTCTCGTGTGTTTTGATAAGCATCTTGTATCCTTTCATTCATTGAAGGCAATTGTCTGGCTAAGATTTCCATTTGAAGATTTGTAGCCTCATTATCACAAAGTCTGAGATGCATTTCGATCTTGCCCATCAATGCTTCTGTTTTATCATTTCCCACACAGTATCCGGCCGTACAACGCCCGCCGCTTGGAAATTTAGAACCACTGGCATATGAAATACTTCTTACTGTTGAGAGTATGTCACCCTTACCTAAAAAGTGCACATTGGGGCAAAATGTTTGATCTAACATAAAAACCGGATCGATAGCGATTTCACCAATCGCTGTTTTACGGACTTTTCGTAAGGTCTCTTTTAATAGGGTAAGGTCTGGAACTTCAACCCTAGGGTTTGTTGGAATTTCGGCGATGATATATGGGATTCCATCTTCCTCGGCAATTTTAGCCAAAATAACATCAATACTTTGCACCATATCGTTGTCACCATCCACTGGTAAATCTACTACCTCAACTTGATCAATGCAGGCAGCAACGCGTCTTGCCTGGTCATTTGTTCCGCCATAACAATTTGGAGGAACTACAAATTTGATAGCCTTTCCTTTATGATTTTCTTGGGCATCGTGAATGAGCCCCATCATAATTGCATATTGTATAGATAGTCCACTGGAACCAACTAAAGGTTTTGTATTTGTGCCTGTAATCTCCTTGATTGTATCTATGACTATTACTTTGTTCGTCTCTACATCAAATTTCTCATGATCAATAGAAGATTGATCTGTTAGTGACTTTAAGGCAATCAGACAATTGGCTGGCGTCATGGCAATGGTCTCTCGTCTTCTCACATGCTGAATTTCTGAGATATAACTTTCATTTTGTTCGCCCATTACCAACAAGACACTGCCAAGATCAGTATAAACATTGATCAAAAAATCAATGCCTCTGGTCATCGAGGTCGGGATGAGATCAGTTTTAGAGAGTTCATCCTTGTTTGAAATAAAAATGGTGCTACCATTAAACTCAGAAAATGCTGACAAGTCCTCAACCTGTTTTAAATCAAATTGATAACCATAAACATTCCTAAGCACCTCAACATTAAAAAAACCTGGTAATTCACCTGTATAAGTTATTCGGGTCTTTTTTTTTGTCAATAAATTTTTTCTAAGGATGGCTAAAACGGGCACCGTCTTTGACGAAAAACTGATTAC
>CBDULU010000262.1:0-3731 GCA_965368155.1 uncultured Flavobacteriaceae bacterium | reverse complement strand
GTTCCCAATAAGAATCTTTACCTTTTTTTTAAGACAAGCTGTAAAATGGCTATACCATTATAGTTTGCTTTCTATCCGGGCCAACAGACACAATAGTCACCTTCACGCCTACAAAATCCTCAATAAAGGCTATGTAGTCATTTAGGTTCTTAGGTAATTGACCTGCTTCTGTCATCATAGTCAAATCTTCTTTCCAACCTTCAAACTCAGTATAATTTACAGATATATTTTCTTCTTCGATATTAAAGGGGAAATGAAATATGTCTTCTCCTTTATAAGTATAAGAGGTGCAGGCCTTCAATACTTCAAATCCTGAAAGCACATCTCCTTTCATCATCATCAATTGGCTAACACCATTGATTTGAACCGCATATTTAAGAGCGATGAGGTCTAACCAACCACAACGTCTGGGTCTTCCTGTGGTAGCTCCGAATTCATGACCTACCTTGCCCATAGTTTCTCCATCCTTATCAAAGAGTTCGGTTGGGAAAGGTCCTGAGCCAACTCTGGTTGTATAGGCTTTAAAAATTCCGAAAACGTCACCAATTTTATTAGGAGCAACTCCTAGTCCTGTACAGGCTCCGGCTGCGGTAGTGTTTGAAGAAGTCACAAAAGGATAAGTACCAAAATCAATATCCAGCAATGAGCCCTGTGCACCTTCAGCAAGAATAGATTTACCGTCGTTTAATGCCTGGTTGATATATTCTTCACTGTCAATAAAAGTCAGTTCTTTTAAAACACCTACGGCATGAAAGAATTCTTTCTCCAATTCATCAAGATCAAAGTCAAGATCTACGGCATAGAAGCTGATCATGTTAAGATGCTTTTCTGTTAAGGCTCTGTAACGTTCCTTCCAGTCATGCATTTCAAGATCTCCAATTCTAAGACCGTTTCTACCGGTTTTATCCATATAGGTTGGGCCTATTCCCTTAAGCGTTGAGCCGATTTTTAACTTACCTTTCATCTTTTCAGAAGCTGCATCTAATAAGCGATGTGTTGGTAAAATGATATGGGCTTTTCTTGAAATCAGCAGTTTTGTTTTGAAATCAATGTTATAGCTACTTAGATTGTCAAGCTCTTTTTTAAAGATAACAGGATCGATTACTACTCCATTACCTACTACATTTATCGCTCTATCGTGGAAAATTCCAGAAGGAATTGTGTGTAAAACATGTTTATTACCATCAAAGATTAAGGTGTGACCCGCATTCGGGCCTCCCTGAAACCTGGCAATGATGTCGTAATTCTTAGTGAGTACATCAACGATTTTTCCTTTTCCTTCATCACCCCATTGCAGGCCTAGTAGTAAATCAATCATTTAATAAATTTTATAAGTTATTCTGTGGTTTGGTTCTTTTGACCATAGAAGTAGAGCGAATGGCTCTCAATTTTGACGTCGAAAACCTCCTCAATAGATTTTTTGATATTCTCGATTCTGGGATCACAAAATTCGATCACTTCACCGGTATCTGTCAAAATAATATGGTCGTGTTGTTTGTTAAAATAGGACTTTTCGTAATGCGCCTGATTCTGTCCAAACTGATGACGTCTTACCAACCCGCATTCCAAAAGTAGTTCAATAGTATTGTATAAGGTTGCTCTACTTACTCGATAATTTTTGTTCTTCATTTCAATATATAAGGTCTCGATATCAAAGTGATCATCGTTATCATATATTTCTTGAAGAATCGCAAATCTTTCGGGTGTTTTCCGGTGATTATTGTCTTCTAAAAACTTGGTAAAGAAGTTTTTAACTGTTTCCTGATTTTGGCTATTACTCATGTAAATATAATCCTGGTTCTTGCTATGCAAAGTTACATTTAATCCCCACATGAAAGCGAAATAATTATAAAAAAAAGTAACAATTAATGTGTATTTCTGGTCACTTTTTCTATACCCTCAATTTCAAGTAGTTTTTTTATAAGATTGTTTAATTGCTTGTTATTATTAATATGAACAGTAATAAGTCCTTGGAAAAAACCTTCATCCCCTGAAATGTTCAAACTGTGAATATTCACATTGAGAATTCCAGAAATCACTTTGGTAACCTCATTAACCAAACCCATATTATCTACTCCGGTTAGTTCAAGCGTGGCTTTATACCCTTGTTGTGACGAATCCACCCATTTTGCCGAAATAACCCTATAAGCATATTGTGATTGTAAACTTACAGCATTAGGACAATTGTGTTTATGAACTTTGATCCCGTCTTTGATCGTGACAAATCCAAACACGCGATCACCAGGAATGGGGTTACAGCATTTCGATAAACTATACTTTAGTTTTTCTTCGTCTTTACCAAAAACGAGCATGTCATAATTTGCAGTAACCTCGTCCTTAATAATTTCATTCTTCAATGCTGTAGATCTGTTCATACGGCTTTTCAGAAAATGCATCAGTACGTTTGACCTCTGGCTTGCGTACTTTTTCAATTGCTGGTTGTCAATACTTCCGTCTCCGATCTTATAAAACAAATCAAAACTGGTTTTGAGTTTAAAGAAATTGACCAATTCATTCACAGTCTTTTCGTTCATCTTTATTTTAAGATGCCTCAGCTTTCTATCAAGCACTTCCTTACCTTCCTTAGCAATAATTTTATGCTCTTCTTTCAGAATACTTTTGATCCGAGATTTGGCTCTGGCGGTCTTTACAATATCGAGCCAGGCCAACTTTGGTTTTTGGTTTTTTGCTGTAATGATTTCCACCTGATCACCACTATGCAATTCTTTGCTGATCTGTGTAAGTCGTCCATTGACCTTTGCCGCCCTGCATCTCATTCCAACTTCTGAGTGGATAGCAAAGGCGAAGTCAAGTGCAGTTGCACCCTTGGGAAGCGATTTGATATCGCCATTAGGTGTAAAAACATAGATTTCTTTAGCGTAGAGATTCAGTTTGAACTGTTCTACAAAATCCACTGCGTTTACATCAGGGTTTTCCAGGGATTCCCGTAATTTATTCAGCCATTCCTCCAAACCACTTTCTTTCTGAGAGCCGTGTTTGTATTTAAAATGGGCCGCATATCCTTTTTCAGCGATCTCGTTCATCCTAGTCGATCTTATCTGAACCTCTACCCACTTTCCTTTTGGACCCATCACCGTCGTGTGCAATGATTCGTAGCCGGTCGTTTTTGGTTGAGTGATCCAGTCGCGCAACCTGCTGGGATTTGGGCTAAAATGATCAGTAACGATAGAGTAAATTTTCCAGGCGTCGAATTTTTCATCTTTCAAGCTGGAATGGTATACGATCCTAATCGCAAATTTATCGTAAACTTCTTCATAGGAAACACCTTGATTCATCATTTTTCGACGAATGGAATAAATAGACTTTGTACGCCCTTTTATCGTATAGGAAAAGCCTTCCTGATCTAATGAATTCTTGATGGTTTTAGTAAAACTTTCAATATATTTTTCTCGCTCCTCTTTACTTTCAGATATTTTTTCTTCTATGTCATTATATACTTCATTTTCAGTATACTTAAGTCCTAGGTCTTCAAGTTGAGTCTTAATGTTATATAAACCGAGACGGTGGGCCAGAGGAGCATAGATAAATAAGGTTTCTGATGCGATCTTTACCTGCTTGTCTTCTCTCATAGAATCAAGGGTCTGCATGTTGTGCAAACGATCAGCAATCTTGATCAGGATCACCCTTACATCATCGTTTAGGGTAAGCAACATCTTTCTGAAGTTTTCTGCCTGACTGGAAGCGTTCTGGTCTTTTTGCAGTTTAGAGAT
>CBDULU010000261.1:0-3756 GCA_965368155.1 uncultured Flavobacteriaceae bacterium | reverse complement strand
TTTTAGGTACAGGTACCTCACAAGGAATTCCTGTTATCGGATCCACACATGAAGTATGTTTGTCTGATGATGCCAAAGATAAACGTTTACGCTCTTCACTCTTGTTAGAATGGGATGATGCCATGTATGTAATTGATTGCGGACCGGATTTCCGTCAGCAGTTACTCGCAGCTAAAGTAAATAGATTGGATGGTATATTATTTACACATTATCATGCTGACCATACTGCCGGACTGGATGATATTCGACCTTTTTCTCTGCGATATGGGGAAGTTCAGATGTATATGGATACCGGCGTAGCTGAGAATCTTAAGGAAAGGTTTGGGTATATTTTTGCGAAAGAAAACAGGTATGCGGGTGCTCCTCAAGTAGCGATGAATGTTTTTGATAATCAGGAGTTTGAACTTTCGGGTAAAAAGGTGCTTCCCGTAGAAGTAATGCACGGAAGACTCAGGATATTTGGTTTTAGAATTGATAAGATGGCCTATATCACAGATGCGAAAACAGTGACAAGTCAGGAAAAAGAAAAATTAAAGCATCTGGATGTTCTCATTGTGAATGCATTGAGAATGGAGGCACATGCCACCCACTTTAATTTAGACGAAGCGCTGGATTTTATTGCTGAACTAAAACCAAAAAAAGCCTATTTAACGCATATTAGTCATCATCTGGGTTTTCATGAAAAAGTGTCAAAAGAACTCCCTGATAATGTCTTTTTAGCCTATGATGGTTTGGCTCTGGACCTTTAGAAAATGATCAAACTTTTTCAAAATCAACTGCAACTACTTTGTATTCAGGTGTTAAAGTGTATTCATCTCCGACATTTCCCGTGATCATATTGATAAAAACATCAGGTTGATGAAAGGTGGTTCTCACCACTCCTGGTTTGACCAGATAAGTAAGTTTCACAGGTATGATCACACTGCCACGATCTGAAAATATTTTAACTTTATCATCTGCTGCAATTTCCTTGTCTGCCGCATCCAAAGGATTGATTTCCAAATAGTCCATGGGTGATAATTCCTGGTTGTCTGTTCTTCTGGTCATCGTTCCGGCATTGTAATGTTCCAATTGCCTTGCGGTAGTTAAGATAAATGGAAACTTCTTTCTGTGTTCCACTAATTCAGGAGTTTCTTCAAAGTCAAAATGATGGAATTTCCCTTTACCTCTTTTAAAGGCACCATTTTGATGGATGATTTTGGTGTCACTTCCATCTTCAAGTACCGGCCATTGCAAACCATTTTCTCCTAATCTTTTCCAGGTGATTCCTTTCATAAAAGGAATGACTCCAGCAATTTCCTCCAGTATTTTTTCTGCATCATAAACAGGTCCTGTGGGTTGCTCATAACCCAGCCTGTACATCATATCTATGATCATCTGACCATCTGACTTGGTATTCCCAATCGGATCAATGACCTTATTCACTCTTTGCACCCTTCTTTCTCCATTGGTAAATGTGCCATTTTTTTCAAAGTAAGAACTTGCTGGTAAAACCACATCAGCCATCTCTGCAGTTGCCGACATAAATAATTCCTGAACAATGAGAAGGTCAAGTTGCTCCATGGCTTTTCTGATATGCATGGTATTCGGATCAGTCATTAAGGTGTCTTCCCCCATGATCCATAAGGCCTTGAACTTTCCGGAAATTGCGGCGTCCAACATTTCGGGAATCTTTAAGCCCTCTTTTTCGGGCATGCTCGGTATTCCATATTTTTTCGCGTAATAGTCCTGAACTCCGACATCATTGACATCCATATAGCCTGCTCCCTGATGTGGCTGTACACCCATATCAGCTGCTCCCTGGACATTGTTTTGTCCTCTTAATGGATTGAGGCCAACACCTGGCCTTCCTATATTACCTGTCATCATCGCCAAATTTGAAAGCAGCATGACTGTTTTACTTCCTTGAAAATGTTCGGTGACCCCAAGGCCATGAAGTTCCATGGCACTTTTGGAACCTGCATAAGCCAAAGCTGCTTTTTTAACAAGCTCCTTTGACACGCCAGTAAGTTCCTCCAATTCGTCCATATCAAGTGACATGACATGATTGTAAAATGTTTCGTATTGTTCTGTAAATTTTTTGATAAATTCGGTTTTTACCGCACCCTCTTTGACGATATAATGTCCCATCATATTTAAAAGGGCAACATTTGTACCAGGTCTTAACTGAAGATGATAGGTAGCTAATTTTGCAAGGCTGGTTTTCACCGGGTCCACAACGATACTGGTCACGCCTTGCATAAATAATTGTTTGATCTTGGCTCCGGTAACCGGATGGGCCTCGGTTGGATTAGCTCCAAAAAGCAAGATACAATCTGTTTGGTCAAGATCTACGACAGAATTTGTAGCTGCTCCTGTACCAAATGCTTTTTGCATGCCGAAGGCAGTAGGAGCGTGGCAAACCCGCGCACAACCGTCAATATTATTAGTGTTTAGCGCTACTCTGGTCATTTTCTGCATCAGGTAATTTTCTTCATTGCATGCTCTTGAGGATGAAATACAACCAATCGCATCAGCCCCATAAGTGTTTTTCACTTTAAGCAGACCTGCGGTCATAAATTCATAAGCTTCCTCCCAAGTAACAACTTCAAATTTTCCATTTTTCTTGATCAATGGTTCCCTTAACCGGTCAGGGTGGTTATAAAATTGAAAAGCAAATCGTCCTTTTAAGCAAGTATGTCCTTGATTGACTTCCGCTGTTTTTGGTGCCTGAATACCTTTGATGTCACCATCGATGACTGAAACCTCCAATTGACAACCAACACCGCAATAAGTGCAGGTCGTTCTTATTGTTTCGTCAGGAATAAGTGTTTTCGTAGTAAATTTATCGGTTAAAGCTTCTGTTGGGCAGGTTTGAACGCAGGCGCCGCAAGAGACGCAGGCAGACAAGTCAAAATTGGTATCAAAACCTTTAATGATATGCGTCGCAAAGCCTCTTCCGCTCATACCCAATACCATTTCACCTTGAATTTCTTCACAGGCTCTTACACAGCGATAACAATTGATACATTGTGAGAGGTCAGATTTGATATATGGATGTGAATTGTCTTTTTCCAGCGCTATTTTTGTCTTCCCTTTAGGGTAGCGAACATTTGGCACCCCGATCTGCGCAATGGTTTTTTGAAATTCTGTCGGCTTTTTACCTTCTTCTGGAAAAACCTTGTCGGATGGATAGTCACTAAGGACCATTTCCACAATATTTTTTCTTAAGCGCTTTATTTTTTCTGTTTGGTGATAAATATATGCTCCTTCAAAAACAGGGGTGTGGCATGAGGCAACGGTTTTTGTCATGCCTCCTTGTTCCCGGGCTACTTCCACTGAGCAAACCCTGCATGATCCAAAATTCTCCAAAAGGTCATCCTGACACATCGTTGGGATCGCATCTTGATTTTCAATTCGTCTTACGAATTCCAGGATGGTTTCATTCGCCTTAGCCTCGTGGGCAATATCATTTATATATACTTTCATAGTCATACGGATTGAAAATAGGATTTTAATTCTGCTTGAAAGTACTGAAGCGCGTTCTTAATAGGTAGGGGAACGCCGCCGCCTAAAGCACATAAAGAACCGATCTCAAGGGTTTCGATAAGGTCATCAAATAATTGTCGGTCAATTTTATAATCTTCATTTTGTGCTTTTTCAAGCATTTCGTAACCTCGAAATGATCCAATTCGACAGGGATAACACTTCCCACAACTCTCTTCAGCCGTGAACTGGAGAAGATGCGTCATATACTGTACCATTGGGAAATCTTCT
>CBDULU010000260.1:0-3763 GCA_965368155.1 uncultured Flavobacteriaceae bacterium | reverse complement strand
TCCAAAAAGGGGTTGACCTTCAAATCACCACCTATGATACAAATGGAGAAGAAATAGTTGATTTCGATAGCCCAAATGGAACTAATGGGCCAGAAATGATCCAATTTACCTCAACGGATGAAGGAATATATAAGATTGCTGTTTACCCCTTAAACAATGACGCTGTAAAAGGGGATTATGATATTACATTGGTTACCGTAAAACCAAAAGCGAAATCGAAAAACGATAAGGTAGATGAGGCTTTTTTCATATGGAACCAAATGGATGGCCCGGGAGCAGCTGTCGCCATTCAAAAAGATGGCGTTATTCTTTATAAGAAAGGATATGGTCTGGCTAATTTGGAATACGATATCCCAGTAGATCCTACCACTGTCTTTCACATAGCATCAGTTTCAAAACAGTTTACGGCCTATTCTATTTTACTTTTAGAGGCTGAAGGAAAATTAAGTATTGATGATGACATTAGGAAATATATACCTGAAGTCCCTGATTTTGGGAAAACCATTACTTTAAAGCATCTTGTAACTCATACTAGTGGAATGAGAGATCAATGGAATCTTCTAGCTATGGCAGGCTGGCGCCTTGACGATGTGATTACAAAAGAGCATGTCCTGAAACTTGTGAGCAAACAGAAGGATCTTAATTTTGATCCAGGCGAAGAAATGGTTTACTGTAATACAGGATTTACACTTCTTGCAGAAGTCGTCGCCAGAGTGTCAGAGCAGACTTTTGCAGAATTCACGGAAGAAAGAATATTCGGGCCTTTACAAATGTCAAATACTTTGTTTTATGATGATCATCAGAAAATAGTAAAGAACAGAGCATATTCTTATTATTCAGATGACAAAGGTTATAAAAAAAGTGTATTGAGTTATGCCAATGTTGGGGCAACCAGCCTGTTTACTACAGTGGAAGATCTGAGTTTGTGGGCGAATAATTTTTCTACGATCAAAGTAGGAAATAAAGAGATTATAGAATCCATGAATACCAGGGCAATATTGAATAATGGGGATACAATAAGCGCGGCAAAGGGTCAGTTTGTGGGAGAGTATAAGGGTCTTAAAGAAATTTCTCATGGAGGTGCAGATGCAGGATACAGGTCTTTTTTGACTAGATTTCCTGACGAAAATTTTTCTGTTGCGGTTTTTGGAAATGCAGCTTCCTTTAATCCAGGGGCTTTGGCACATAAGGTTGTAGATATATATTTAAAAGATCAATTGGAAGATAACAAAGAGGAGGAAGAGCAGACTGAAGAAGAAACTACTGAAGTAGAATCAATTGGAACAGTTGCTTTAAGTTCAGAATTATTAGATGCTTATGTAGGTGATTATGAATTACAGCCAGGTTTTATGATCAGTATTTCTCAGGAATCAGGTGCTTTATTTGCTCAGGCAACAGGACAGCAAAAACTTTCTTTAGGTCCCATATCAGAAACTGAATTCAAAGTAAAAGGAGTTGAAGCCACAGTCCACTTTATTCCAAATAACGAAGCAAAAGTTCAAGCGATCAAATTGCACCAAGGAGGAAGAATCATGGATGCAGCAAGGTTGGCTGATTTTGATAAAAGCAAGGTAAATTTAGATGATTTTACAGGAGAATTTTATAGCGATGAATTGTCTACATCGTATCATTTTAAAATCAAAGAGGGAAAATTAATAGCAGCGCATTCCAGACTATCAGATATAGAATTAACACCTTCTAAAAAAGATTTCTTTTCAGGGAATCAATGGTTTTTTGGACAAGTAGATTTTAAAAGAGACGAGAATGGAGTTGTTAATTCTTGCGAAGTATCATCAGGTAGGGTAAGAAATTTGAAGTTCACGAAAATTAAATAAAATGAATATGTTTAGAAGTTATTTACTCGTTTTGATGCTGTTTTTTTTGTCTTCATTTGAACAGAGTAATACCTGGATTGATTTACTCGATAAGGACCTATCTCTATGGGAGAACTACCTTAGCTATAGCTACCCTGAAGGATACAAGGGGGAAATTCCCAAAGATGCTGAAGGCAATGACCTTAAACCCATAGGCCTCAATAAAGATGAGTTTGGTGTTTTCACTATGATCGAAGAGGATGGGCAGCCGGTTCTTCGCATCAGTGGAGAAATTTATGGATGTGTAGCGACCAAATCTGAATTTGAAAATTATCACTTAAAACTTCAGGTGAAATGGGGCGATACCAAATGGCATCCGCGAAAGCAATTATTAAAAGATTCAGGAGTTTTATACCATTCTATAGGTCCACATGGGGCAGAAAGTTGGAGGTCTTGGATGTTGTCTCAGGAGTTCCAGGTTATGCAGGGTCATATGGGTGATTTTTGGAGTCAAGCCAATTCTGCGATTGATATCAGGGCTTATTTACCGGAATATATTATGAATCCGGTGGCAGATAAAAGCCAACCGTTTTTAGCCTTAGGCAGAGGCGAGGAGGTAAAAGGCTATTGTATGCGCAGTGCGAACTTCGAAAAACCACATGGAGAATGGAACCAGCTGGAACTTATTTGTTTTGAGAATAAAAGTATCCATATAGTGAATGGGGAAGTAGTGATGATTTTGCAAAATTCCAGATATGTTGAGGATGGTAAAAAGGTTCCTATGAACAAAGGAAAAATTCAATTGCAAAGTGAAGCTGCAGAGGTCTTCTATAAAAATGTAAAGATTAAAAAACTGGAATCACTTCCGAAACAATACGAACAATATTATGATTAAGCAAAAGGCACTTATAGTGATACTATTCTTGTGCCAAATTGTATGGAGTCAAGATATAAAAGTGCCAGAGCCTGCTATCCCTGTTTTGTCAAAATTTTCGAATATCAGAGACTTTACGCTCTCGTCGTTTGGGGATGAAGCCTTTTTTAGCTTGCAAAGCCCTTTAGGAGAGATTTCGGCCATCATGTGTATTAAAAAAAAGGAGGATGCTTGGTCAAAACCCTTTATTGTTTCTTTTTCAGGTAAATTCCAAGATATTGAACCTTTTTTAAGCCCAGATAATTTAAGACTGTATTTTGCATCAACGCGCCCTTTGAAAAGCACAGATGACAAAGCTAAAGATTATGATATTTGGTATGTTTCTCGTGAATCTCTTTCCAGTGAATGGGGTAGCCCGATAAACTTAGGTGCTCCCGTTAATACTAAAAAAAATGAATTTTATCCCTCTTTGGCGAGTAATATGAATTTATACTTTACAAGTGATTTGCCAACTTCAAAAGGAAAAGATGATATTTTCTTTAGCAAATGGGACGGAAAAGTATACCAAGAACCCATTTCTCTAAGTGAATCTATCAATACTAAAGGTTATGAGTTTAATGCCTATGTATCACCAGATGAGAGTTTTCTAATTTTTACTGGGTACAATCGACCAGATGGCCTAGGAAGCGGAGATTTGTATATAAGCTTTAATAATACGAAGGGGTGGCAACCTGCTGTCAATATGGGAAAACAGGTAAATTCGGATAAAATGGACTATTGCCCTTTTGTAGATAAAAATTCCAAAACTTTATATTTTACAAGTAAAAGAAGCAACCTAAATTCAGATGTTTTATATCGAAATTTGGATGACCTTTTAAATGAAATAAGTAAATATGAGAATGGTCAAAGCAGACTCTATAAGGTAAGGGCCAATAAATTATTGTCGACAAATGTGAAATGAGGATTATATGACCTGTTTTTTTGTTTCTCATGTAACAGATAATCATTTTTTTCCCCTGACATATGTCAATATAAATAAACACTTTTCATATTAACTTCACCACTTAATGAAGAC
>CBDULU010000259.1:0-3770 GCA_965368155.1 uncultured Flavobacteriaceae bacterium | reverse complement strand
TATGTCATTGAGTATAATGTGAGAATGGGAGATCCCGAAACTGAGGTGGTTATTCCAAGAATACAAGCTGACCTTGTAGCGCTTTTTAAAGCCACTGCAGATAAGAAACTAAACAATTTTAATCTTGACATTGACAAAAGATCTGCTACTACTGTCATGATGGTATCAGGCGGATATCCTGAGGCTTATGAAAAAGGGATAGAGATCAAAGGATTGGAAAAGGTTGAGGATTCGATCATTTTTCATGCAGGAACCAAACTTTCAGGAGATAAGATTTTAACTAGTGGAGGGCGAGTACTTGCTGTAACTTCTTTTGGAGATGACTTTAAGCAAGCCCTTAAGCAGTCGTATAAAAACATCGAGAACATTCATTTTGATAAAATGAATTATAGAAAGGATATCGGATTCGATCTATAGAGATACCCTCTAAGATGTAGACGTCTGGTTTCTTGAACCTCCAAAGCATTGAATTGATTCAGAACAGACAACATAAAAAGATCCTGGTGGCACCTTTAAATTGGGGCCTTGGACATGCCACTCGCTGCATTCCTGTTATTAAAGCATTGATCAAATATGATTTCCAGCCTATATTGGCAGGAGACGGAGATTCTCTCCGACTTTTAAGACAAGAATTTCCTGAGTTGACTTATTATGAGCTACCATCTACAGAAGTAGTATATGCCGAAAAAGGGAATTTTTTAAAATACAAACTGCTGGCTCAAGCTCCAAAATTGATGAGGGCCGTTAAACTGGAAAAAAAGAGAACCCAGGAGATCCACAAACTAGAAAAGCTAAGTGGAATAATCTCAGATAATCGGTTTGGTGTTCGATCTGATGACATTCCAAGTATTTATATCACCCATCAATTGCAGGTCCTTAGCGGAGCTACAACTGCATTAAGCAGCCAATATCACAGGCAAATTATCAATAAATTTAAGGAATGTTGGGTGCCAGATTTTGAATCGAATGAACTGGCAGGTAAACTGTCAAAACCAGGAAAAGGAAAATTAGCACTAAAATATATAGGGCCTCTAAGTAGGTTTAGTCGTCATCCGCAAAATAAAAGATGGGATATTGTAGCTGTATTGAGTGGTCCTGAGCCACAAAGAGGAATTCTTGAAGCAAAAATTAAAGAAGAATTAAGATCTTATTCAGGTAAAAGTTTGATTGTTAAGGGAGTTGTTGAGGGCAAACAAAAAATGGAATCAGAAGGGAATTTGACCATTGTTAATTTTATGCTGCACGAGGAATTATGTGACGTCATTGAACAAGGAGAACTTATTTTGTCAAGATCTGGGTATAGCAGTGTTATGGACCTTTATGAATTAGGAGCAAAAGCATATTTTATACCGACCCCGGGGCAATTCGAGCAGGAATATTTGGCTGAGCATTTAAAACAGAAAGGATATGCTGATTTTTCTGAACAGGCTTCATTTTATTTGAATAAGCTCATGAACATGAAGAATTACGAGGGTTTTGGGCATAAAAAAACATCAAAAAATAATCTGGATCGATCACTTTTTGATGTTTTTAAATAAGTTCTATATTCTTTACAGAAAAGACAAATCTGCCTTTTCCACTTCTTGAACTTTAACAATTTTGTTTGATTTATAAGTCACTTCTTTTACAGCCTCATCTCCTATCATATACCATTTACCATCTTTTTCCCCATTGTTGTACATCGCAACAACTTTAATTTTCCCTTCTTCGTTATAGGAAACCCATTTATCATGAAGTTTATCATCTTTGAAAAAACCGACCTCTTTTACCATTCCATTGTCGTGGTAATAGGTGGCTTTAACTAGATCTTCTTGTTTTTCAAATGTTGGTTCTATCTGTTGGGCAAAAGAGACACTGATCATCAACATAAACATGATCAAACTGGCGACTAACTTTTTCATAATACCTTGTTTTTGATTATTCTTAGCGTAAAAGTAATTAATTAACACTAAGTAAACAATAAGTTTACAATAACTTAACATTGGAAATTATAAAATATTGTGTGAAAGACTCTGTTAATCAGTAATATAAATGATTAAATTGCCTTGTTCAGAGTAAATGAGAAAATTGATCCTTGATCTACTTTACTTTCTACAAAGACTTCCTGATCATGTGCTTCAACTATGTGTTTTACAATGGCGAGCCCTAATCCGGAACCTCCCTGATCCCGGGAACGACTTTTTTCTACCCTGTAAAACCTTTCGAATAATCTTGGAATATTATCTTCAGCTATTCCAACACCATCATCCTCAAAACTTACAACATATTGGTGATCATTATTTGTTTTAATGCTCACCAAGGTACTTCCTCCAACCTTACCATACTTAATGGAATTTGATAAGAGGTTGGTGACTACTTGTTCAATTTTATCCTTGTCAGCTTTCACCATTATTGGAAATTCATAAGGTTCTTTAAATCCGATGCGAATATTTTTTTTACTAGCCTTTAATTCAAATAATTCGAATACATCCAAGAGGGTTTTGACAATGTTAAAATTATCCTGTTCAAGTTTCATCCCTGATTCCAGCTTAGCGATCATATCAAGATCTTTAACTATATATGACAAGCGTTCAATACTTTTATTTGTTCGCTCTAAATATTTTTTAATGAGATCCGGATCATCTAAATCATCATCAAGAACCGTTAATAGATAGCCTTGGGCCGTAAAAATAGGTGTCTTTAATTCATGGGCAATGTCTCCAATAAAATCACGTCTGAAATCATCTCGATTGTGAAGCTGCTCAATTTCTGTATGCTTGGTTTCAGCAAATTTTCTGATACGCTTTATGAATTTTTCAAAATCAATATCCTGTAAGTCCCTTTTTAAGGCGGGTTCATTATCAAAAAGGTTTGATTCATAAACTCTACTCAATTGAAGAAAAATGAATCTTCTCATTTGAAAGTTATAGATGAAGAACAAAACAAGAAAATAGACAAAACCCATCAGGATCATGCTGGTCAGGTTGATCCCAAAGGAAAAATAAAAAATAAAAGAAATCAGGATAAGCGCGATTAAACTGAAGAAAGTAGTTCGTAAGGTCTGCTTTTGAAGAAGTGTCAATTTCATTCCCAAATATACGGGAAGATGGTATTAATCTACAAATTTATATCCTACTCCTTTTATAGTTTTGATAAAGTCATCACCAATTTTCTCTCGGAGTTTTCTGATATGAACATCAATGGTTCTGCCACCGACAACCACATCTTGTCCCCAGACCGTTTTTAAAATGATCTCTCGATTAAAGACCTTGTTTGGAACACTAGCTAATAGAGATAACAATTCAAACTCCTTTCTGGGAAGTGTAATTTCTTTGCCGTCAATTTCTACAAAATATTCATCTTTATTAATAGTAATACCATCAAAGCTAAGCACATTCTCTTTCTTTTCTTCTTGAGACATCAATCTTCTGAGCAGGCCCCTTACTTTGCTGACAAGGACTTTAGGTTTTACCGGTTTGGTAATATAGTCGTCAGCACCGGCTTCGAATCCGGCCACTTGAGAATAATCTTCTCCTCTTGCAGTAAAAAAAGCAATAATTACGTTTTCAAGACCTTCTATGTTCCTTATTTTCTCACAGGCTTCAATACCATCCATTTCAGGCATCATGATATCTAATAGTATCAAATGAGGTTGAATAACCTTCGCATTCACTACTGCCTCGGTACCTTTTGATGCTTTGAATACCTGATAGCCCTCTTTCTTCAAATGATACCCGACGATTTCCAGAATATCCGGTTCATCATCCACTAAGAGAATCTTTATTGATCCG
>CBDULU010000258.1:0-3773 GCA_965368155.1 uncultured Flavobacteriaceae bacterium | reverse complement strand
AATTGCGGATTAATTGCCTTATATGATTCGACCTTCAAAAGTTCAAAAGAGACCTTTTTTGTAATTCAACGATTTGCACAAGTATTCGATCAAGCCTACACGCGATTTCTCGACCTTCAAAAAGCAGAGGGACAGGCCAGAGAAGCCCAGATTGAAGCAGCTCTGGAAAGAGTGCGTTCCAAGACCATGGCGATGCATAACAGTCAGGATGTAGGTGCTACAATAGGAGCTATGTTTGATGAATTGGTAAAATTGGGAATTGAGAAATCGGTAAGGTGCGGAATTGGAATTTTGGATCATACCAAACCCATGGAACTCTGGACGGCATCATCAAATTCGGAGGGGGAAATTATTTTAAGTATCGGCTTTTTGGATATGACGATTCATCCTTTGTTGAAGGGTGTGAAAAAAGCATGGGAAAAGAAGGAGACAAATTTTACCTATGAACTGAAGGGTAAAGATTTATTAAAATATTTCACTGTCCTTAATGAGTCTCCTGATTATCATTTTCACGTGGACTTGGAATCTTTGCCAAAAAAAACAATACATAATAGTTTTCTTTTTTCCGAAGGAACATTATTTGCCTTTTCACCTGATCCACTGACAAAAGAGGAAGAACAAATATTTAAAAGGTTTAGCGGCGTTTTCGCACAAACATATAGGCGATACCTTGATCTGTTGAGAGCAGAAGCCCAGGCAAGAGAAGCACAAATCGAAGCGGCATTGGAAAGAGTTCGATCTCAAACAATGGCGATGCACAATAGTCAGGATGTAGGGAAGACCGTTGTGACTTTTTTTGACGAGGTGATGAAATTGGGTCTAAACAAGGGTATTCGCTGCGGAATTGGAATCCTTGAAGACAGAGAGAAAATGGAAACTTGGTCGGCAACTTCCTATCCCAATGGCGATGTAGATCTGCAAGTGGGCCTTCTGGACATGAAGCGGCATCCTTTGATCAAAGGTTTGGAAACTGCATGGAAAAACAAGGAAGACGGATATGTCGGTAAGTTGATCGGGGAAGATGTGGTTCGTTATTATGAACAACTGATAGAAGAACCAGACTATCCTTTTCATGTCGATCTTGATAATTTATCAGATATAGAGTACCACAGAAGTTTCTTCTTTTCATCAGGGATCATTTTTACTTTCACAAAAACCCCGTTATCGGAAGAAGCAGCACTTGTTTTAAAAAGGTTTGCAAGTGTTTTTGGACAGACCTACAGAAGATTTTTGGACCTGCAAAAAGCAGAGGAACAGGCTAGAGAAGCCCGTGTCGAAGCAGCACTTGAAAAAGTACGCGCAAGAACTATGGCTATGCAAGCCAGTAGTGAACTTCAAGAAGCAGCAAACTTATTGTTTTTAGAAATACAAGACTTGGGTATAAACGCCTGGAGTGCCGGATATAATATATTATCCGAAGACAAAACCTCTAGTACCTGTTGGATGAGCAGTGAGGGAGAATTGCAAGATCCTTTTCCATTATTTTTTACTCAGGAGGCTTCATTTATTGAAATGGGTGACTTTTTAAAAAGCGATGCTGATTTTTTTGTTCAGGAGCTTGGTGGCAAAGCCTTGAAGCAGCATTATGATTATATGATATCTATACCTGAATTGGAGGATACATTTAACCATATTCAGGATGCAGGGCTCACCTTGCCTACTTATCAAATTAATCATCTTTGTAAGTTTAGTAGGGGTTTTTTATTATTTATCACTTATGAAAAAGTTCCTGATGCTCATGAGATTTTTAAACGATTCACTAAGGTTTTTGAACAGACCTATACAAGGTTCTTAGATCTTCAAAAGGCTGAAAGCCAATCAAAAGAGTCACAAATTGAGCTGGCTTTAGAAAGAGTCAGGGCTAGTAGTATGGCCATGCATAAAAGTGAGCAACTGGCCGAAACTGCTGAAGTACTCTTTGAACAATTTGATCTCCTTGGAATCATTCCTGACCGCATAAGCATAGCAATCTACAATGAAAAGAAAAGTTTATTTGAATTATGGTCTACCGATCAAAACGGAAATCTAGTCAATCATGGGCATGATTTTTCAATCGAAGAACCTACTTGTATGGCTAAGACTTATAAAGCATGGAAAGAAGGGAAAGAAACTTTTACAGTTGACCTAAAAGGAAAAGAATTGGAAGACTGGATCAGTTATGTAAAGGACGAGGCAAAGATGGAATTGGATGCATCTCAATTCCAGGGAAGAAGGGTTCAACATGCTGCTTTTTTCTCTCAAGGCTATTTGCTTTTGAGTTCTCATTTGCCAATTTCGGATGAAACAGAGCAATTATTGGTGCGCTTTACTAAAGTTTTCCAACAAACCTATACCCGTTTCCTTGACTTACAAAAGGCAGAGACACAGGCAAGAGAAGCAATTAAGCGGACTTCAGTGGATAGGGTGAGGGCAGAAATAGCTTCTATGCGCACTGGGACCGATCTGAATCGGATTACACCTCTGGTTTGGAATGAATTAACCACCCTTGATGTTCCTTTTATTCGCTGTGGTGTTTTTATCATGGATGAAGAATCACAACAGATACAAACACATTTATCTACCCCAGACGGAAAAGCAATTGCCTCTTTTCAACTTCCTTATGAAAATACTGCGCCTTTAGACCAGCTGTTACCGCATTGGCGCAGAAAAGAAATGTATAGAGACTTTTGGGATGAAGAGGCATTTATTGAATCAACAAAGATATTAATGCAACGAGGGGCTATAACGTCTTCCGAAAAGTATATTACAGAAAATCAGCCGACCAGTTTATATCTACATTTTCTTCCCTTTTTGCAAGGGATGTTGTATGTTGGTAGTGAAGTATCCCTAAACAAAGATGAGTTGAATTTGGTACAGAATCTTGCTGAAGCTTTTTCTTCAGCATATGCGCGTTATGAAGATTTTAATAAACTGGAATTGGCCAATAAAAAAATAGAAAAAACCCTTGTAGATTTAAAGCAAACACAGGCTCAACTGATTCAATCAGAAAAGATGGCGAGTTTAGGTGAACTTACTGCAGGAATTGCTCATGAGATACAAAACCCTCTTAATTTTGTGAATAATTTTTCTGAAGTTAGTCATGAACTCATGAAGGAAATGCAGGAAGAAATAGAGAACGGTGATCTCGCAGAGGCCAAGGAAATTGGTCATGACATTGAACAAAATCTTGAAAAGATCAATCATCATGGTCAAAGGGCCAGCGAAATTGTAAAAGGAATGTTGCAGCATAGTCGCAGTAGCAGTGGTAATAAAGAGTTAACAGACATCAATGCCTTGGCTGATGAATATTTAAGACTTGCCTATCACGGCTTAAGAGCTAAAGATAAAACCTTTAACGCTAAATTGGAAACCGAATTTGATCCAGCCCTGGAAAAGATCAACCTGATCCAACAAGATATAGGTAGGGTTATTCTCAACCTGATCACCAATGCTTTTTATGCGGTCAATGAAAAGAAAAACCAAGAAATTGCTGGTTATGAGCCAAAGGTTAGTGTTCGCACAAAAATGATCAAAGATTCTATTGAAATTAGTGTTGAAGACAATGGGAACGGTATCCCCAAAAAAGCATTGGATAAAATTTTCCAACCCTTCTTTACGACCAAGCCAACGGGGCAGGGTACTGGACTGGGACTGAGCTTAAGTTATGATATTGTAAAAGCACATGGCGGAGAACTGAAGGTAGAAACGAATGAAGGAGAAGGAACTGAATTTAAAATTGTATTACCTGTTTAAATTATGAATGTAAGAAACGTATTCATTAGCATGATATTTAT
>CBDULU010000257.1:0-3779 GCA_965368155.1 uncultured Flavobacteriaceae bacterium | reverse complement strand
TTCGGATCACAAGGGTAAGAGGTACTGAGCAAAGTGATATCAAAAGGAGCCTTCTTCAATTGACCAGACATTCCAATCAGGTTATTCCTGATGAATTAATCATTGAAAAGAGCAGACATGTATATACTGATGAATATATAAGCCTGGTAAAGGATTTTTATATCAACATGTAAGTCTACTGCTGTTTCATATTCCTATTATGCTCCAAGATTATGGGGATTATAACCAAGATAGGACACCTCTTTTTCATTGAAACTGATGCCATAATTTTCAAGCTCTTCAAGGATTGGGTCATACACTTCTTTTGAAATTGGCAATTGAACACCAGGGCTTTTGATTCTCCCATTTAAAATATCTAAAGTTGCCATGGCAACAGGTAAGCCCACAGTTTTTGCCATAGCAGTATAGGTTTGATCTTCACCTATGACTACCATATTGGATTCTATCTGTTTTTTGACCCCATCCAGTTCAAAACCAAATTTGTGATACATCACGATCATATCCTTATCATTCTCGGTCAATGTCCAACTATCCATTAAAATTCTTTGAAGGATCTGTGCCGGGGTAGCATCTTTAATCCCAACTATTTTGGAAGCATTGAAAATATCCAGGTCAAGCAACTTCTCCCAGATGACATCATCCTGATCGATCTTTAAATAATGCCTTAATTTGAGTTCCACCGAATCATGTGGTTTATAGGGTAAGAAAGAATTGGTAAAATCGCGATAACTCATTTGTTCAGAACCTTCCATCACATAACTGTCATCCGTCATGCCCAGTTGCACAAAAATATTCCAGGCCCTGGAATACCCGACTCTTCTTATGGTGCCCCTATAAAGGGTCAAGGCATCTTGAAGACCGTAAATCTCACGATAATTTAAGGAATCTCTGTTCGCAAGTGCCTCGAATTTCCCATAACCCTCAATGGATAAAAACTCTGTTCTCCTGAACAACTTATGATAGGGTATGTATTTATATTTACCTTCCTGAATAAATTTGGCAACACCTCCTTGACCAGCAATTACTACGTTTCTTGGATTCCAGGTAAATTTATAATTCCAGAGATTGTTATCGCTCTCAGGTGCTACAAGACCGCCTGTAAACGATTCGAAAAGAATCATTTTACCTCCTTGCCCTTTGATCCTGTCAATCACTTGCATGGCACTCATATGATCTATCCCCGGATCCAAACCGATTTCATTCATAAAAATCAAGCCTTTCTCCTTCACCTCTTCATTCATGGCCATCAGTTCCTTTGAAATATAAGAAGCCGTCACTAAGTTCTTTCCATACTCAAGACAGTCTTTAGCGATTTCCAAATGAAATCTGGCCGGTAGCATAGAAATGACTATATCTGCTTTCTTTACAATTTCCTGGCGCTTGATCAGGTTGAAAATATCCAATTCGATAACTTCACTATTCTCATGATCCTGAACCAGTTTCTTGGCATTATCCACAGAAATATCAGCAATTACAATCTTTAACTTCTCTTTATAAGATTTTTCCAAAAGATACCTTACCAAAGCGGCAGAAGACCTGCCTGCACCAACGATTAATATACGTCTCATATTGCCATACTTGTTTAGTCAAATGTAACTAAATTGGCGAGAATTTTAGAGGCAAATGGGCTATTCTTTGAACTAATTTTTTTTACACTGAGAACTTAAATCTCATTGTTAGGCAGACCAATATTATGTTTTTATCTTATTTTAGCCATTCTTAATAATTCATCAAATGACAAGAATTTATCCGGCCATCGCTGCCTTTTTAGGAATGCTTGCAATCATCTTAGGGGCATTTGGAGCCCATGCTTTAAAAGAACAACTGGATCCCGAATCCTTGCAAAGTTATGAAACTGGAGTCAGGTATATGATGTATCATGTATTGGGCATACTTCTTTTTTACTTCAACCCTTTGTTAAGTCAAAAAACCAAAACCAGAATTTCCCAGTTCTTCCTTGCGGGAATATTGTTCTTTTCAGGTTCGATTTTTGTAATTGCAACGGGTGTGATTCAAGCCAAAGCAATTTGGTTTATTACACCGCTAGGTGGACTGTTTTTTGTTTTAGGTTGGTTAATAGCGGCTCTTTCATTCCTAAAATCAAATGATAAAAATTAATTGAAATACTATATTTCGTTTTTATTATTCACTACTTATTTATTTTAGATTTAGATTCTTCAAGCTTTTAACTAAAAAGCTAAATCCCTCATAATGCCCTTACTTTCTTAATAACTATTATTGATAAAGTTTTGTCTTCCTTTTAAATGTTCTTAATTTTAGAAGATCATTTTTTAGCCATTAAAAGCGAAAACGTTATCGTAAATATCATTGCGAACCCTGACAAATGTCATGAAAGTGAGGTAACAATTATGCCTAAATTTGCTAAAGAAATCAAAAACAATTAACACTTAAATTTTGACTTATGGAAGTTCTAACAAAATCAGTAATTAGCTCATTAAATGACTTAGGAATTAAAAACCCGAAAGAGATTATTTATAACCCATCATATGACGAACTATACGAATATGAATTATCTCCATCTTTGGAAGGATATGAAAGAGGTTTTAAAACAGAATTAGGTGCTATCAACGTAATGACCGGAAAATTCACAGGTCGTTCACCTAAAGATAAATATATAGTTAAGGATGATGTAACTAAAGATACGATTTGGTGGACTTCTGAAACAGCTAAAAATGACAATAAGCCAATAACTCAAGAGGTCTGGAATGACCTTAAAGAATTGGTGTTAGAAGAACTTTCTGGTAAGAAATTATATGTTGTTGATACTTTTTGTGGTGCCAACGAAGACACTCGTTTAAAAGTTAGATTCGTAGTGGAAGTACCTTGGCAAGCACATTTTGTAAAAAATATGTTTATCAGACCAACCGCAGAAGAATTAGAAACTTTTGGTGATCCTGATTTCGTTGTATTGAACGGTTCGGAAACCGTGAATAAAAAATGGAAAGAACATGGTTTGAACTCAGAGGTGTTTACTGTATTTAATCTTACTGAAAAAATGCAGGTAATTGGTGGAACCTGGTATGGTGGAGAAATGAAAAAAGGTATGTTCGCCATGATGAACTATTACTTACCAAGAAGAGGAATGGCTTCTATGCACTGTTCAGCTAACGTTGGTGAAGATGGTGATACTGCAATCTTCTTTGGATTATCAGGAACCGGAAAAACAACGCTATCTACAGATCCAAAAAGAAAATTGATTGGGGATGACGAGCACGGATGGGATGATGAAGGTATTTTCAATTTTGAAGGTGGCTGTTATGCAAAAACTATTGATCTTGATCATGAAGCTGAGCCAGATATTTATGACGCGATCAAAAGAGATGCTTTGTTAGAAAACGTAACTGTTGATGAAAACGGTAAGATCGATTTTACAGATGGTTCCGTAACACAAAATACCAGAGTTTCTTACCCGATCTATCATATTGATAATATTGTAAAGCCAGTTTCCAAAGCGGGTCATGCAAACAAAGTGATCTTCTTAACTGCCGATGCTTATGGTGTTATGCCTCCTGTATCTAAACTGACTCCGGAGCAAACCAAATATCACTTCCTTTCAGGGTTTACAGCAAAATTAGCTGGTACAGAAAGAGGTGTTACTGAACCAACTCCAACTTTCTCAGCTTGTTATGGTGCGGCTTTCTTGACACTTCACCCAACTAAATACGGTGAAGAACTAGTTAAAAAAATGGAAAAACACAATGCTCAGGCTTACCTTGTAAATACAGGTTGGAATGGAACTGGAAAAAGAATTTCTATTC
>CBDULU010000256.1:0-3791 GCA_965368155.1 uncultured Flavobacteriaceae bacterium | reverse complement strand
GGATCATCCAAAAGGCAGCAACGGAGCCAATGGCATAAGCGGGGATTTTCTTAACAAATACTGGCCAATTATTTTTAAGATTGATCATCTTTAAAAGAAGGAGAACTACTACAACGAATATGATCTGCCCCAATTAAACGCCGACATTAAAGAAGGCCAAAGCGAGCGGAATATCTTGTTGAGGAAGTCCTATATCGGATAAGGCTCCAGCAAAACCAAAACCATGAAGCAGGCCAAAACTAAAGGCAACGATCCAGGGTTTCCGACTTGTTAATGTTTGTTTTCCCTCTAAATTATGCACCAATTCTACAGCAAGAAAAACAATACTTAGCGCTATGACAGCTTCTACCGGTGCCCCTGGAAAACTCACATAGCCAAGTGCTGCCAGACTTAAGGTAATACTATGAGCTATGGTAAAAGCAGTGATTGTTTTTATAATTTTCCATTTGCCTTTGGTAATTAATATCAGCGCCAGTACAAATAATAAATGATCAATTCCCAGGAGTATATGTTCTATTCCAAGTACTGAATAAGTCTTTATCACATCAAAGGAACTGGTTTGACCAGGTATGATTTGCGAATCTTTATCAGCCTGCAACATAAAGGTTGCTTTTTCGCCATTGAGATAAGTGATATTAACCAATACATCAATCAAGGTTTTATTAAGGCCCTGGATATCTAATTTTTGGCCACTTAAGGCTTCCTCACCGTTTAAACTGTAATAATAGATGACAGAGCCAGGGATTTGATTGGGAGGCTTTTTGATTTCCATGAGGAATGAATTCGGAAATACAGGTTGAATTTTGGGCACAGCATCTCCCATACTAGGTACCTTCCAAAAAACTTCATAAGTGTTTTGAGACACTTGAACAATTTGCAAGTAGGCAGGCCTGATCTCATGTGCTTTCCCTAAGATAGGGACTAATAAAAATAGAAGTAGGATAAAAACTTTGTTTAGATGCTCCTTGAAAATCATATTAATCATTTAACTAAAGATCTTTATCATTAAGATATTCGATAAAACTTTCATCAAATTTCTTAGGATCCAAATCATATTCTATGGTATAATTTTTTCTGAACTCATTATAGATCAGTTCATTCATTCGTTGCTGATTTTGATATTCAAGATCTCTCAATACTTCAGCTTTAATGGTTTCGAATTCTAATGGTGCAGGTGTTACTTTTTTTACAATATAGACAAGGTGGTAACCAAAACCAGATTTTACCGGCCCTGACCATTGATCTGTTTCAATTTTTTCAAGCTCCTGACTAAACTCCATACCCAATTGACGATTTAATTCATTTTCATCTACAGCTTCAAAATAGAAAGGAAAAGGCATATTGTCTCCTAAATTTTTAGCAGAAACGGGGTCTTGCTTTTCAATTTTTTCAAGTGTAGTTTGGGCATCTGTTTTCGGATCGTCACGACGATCTGGACTAAATATGATTTGGTACATTTCATATGAGTATGGACTCATATAAGCATCCAGATTTTCCTGATAAAAGTCTTTTAATTCTTTATCATTCGGCTCATTCATGTTGGCAATGTCACTTGATAGAAACTGCATCTTTTGAGATAAACGTCTTTTTATGATCTCATCATTATGATCAAGATTCATTTTAATGGCCTCCTGGTAAAATATTTCTTGTTTGATATTTTGTTGAATGAGACTTTTCAATTCTTCATCGGTAGGCAGACGCTTCCATTGCATTTCCCAGCTGGCGATGATATTATCTATATCAAAATTATCGATTACAATAGTGTCTTCATCATCCAATTCATTTGTAACCAGACCATAGACCAAAAACAAGGCAATACCCAACAAGAGAAAATGAAACAAAGGTTCCTTTAAAACTTTATTCATAGAATTACTTTTATTGTGTTAAAAATAAGACTTTCGAGGTAAATATGATGATCAATTCCCTTTAATTAACAGGTGTATACCATATAGGACTAGACCAGGCTCTTTCCTGTATAGTAGCCGGAAAATCCTTTGGAGGTTCAATTCCCAGGGCTTTTGCATCATAAGTTGACCATCGTGGAGTAGGAATTTCCAATACGCGTATATAATAAAAAGCAGGTATCGATGCGTCAAAATCAGGATCAGTCCAGACTGTTTTTAAAGCTGAACTTCCAATGCTATTGGTATAGGATGCATTGGTAATATCTACGGTGTTTCCAACAACGGGTAATTTACCATTAGGGTCAAGACTTCGGTCTCCACTCCAGGCGACATTGTAAATTTTCTCATGTGCTTGCCCTTTCTCATCGGCCCAACCTTTAATGACCTGAATTCGGTCAAGATTGCCACTGTTTGGTCCTTTAAGAGCCCATATCATTAATCGAGTGGCTTTTCCTTCATGAGGTCCTTTCATGTTAGCCCCCATGGGAACTCCTTTTTCATATCCTGTTTTTACCCAATCCTGATCACCGGGTTGGGTATTGCCAAAATCAAAACCAGCAAAAACCCTTACCGTTATTCTAGAACCTGTTGTTGCCCAAGTTTCTTTACGATTCATGGCATCAAAAATGGCTGCACGTGTATTCTCTTCAGCCCAAACACAGGATAAACCAGCAGATCCTTGTTCAATTTTAGAAGGTTCACCTGGTCTAATTTCAAGTAATCTTTGTTTAGGTGTTCCTGATTTGAGGTTGTGTTCTCCGGTGTGTGCATATTCTTCGTGAGAAACAATAGAGGTATGGATATCTCCTCCACCAACAACTCCATATTTATAGGGATTAATACCTATTTCTTGTTCAATTTTAAGGCCATTCATCAATGCATTTCTGACATAATTCGTTTCCAAGACATTTACAACACCGGGCCCTGCAACAGGTTTGGTCCAAATTTCAAAATCCGAAAACTCATCATTAGGAGACATCAATGGGTGTGTTTCTGATTGTCCTTTCGTTTGTACATTTTCTGTTAGAGGCTCATTCCTCATCCTGCTTTCGGCATAGGCTCTAGATATTGGAGAGCCATAAGAATCGACCATCGGAAACATAGTTCCATTACTGAGGTTTCCATTATGAGGAATAGCTAATAGGATTGATCCATTTTCTCTTTGCAGATCCATCCATTTCCATAAATCCTCAGGCTTTTCAGAGTCAAAATATGAAAAAGGGAATTCAGGAATATGTTCTGTGTCTCTGAAAATGACGTTTCTGTGTAAATTCCCCATGTTGGGCTGTGATGACCATTCATAACCCAACAGGGTTGTAAATGTACCCGGTTCATTGTATTGATCTGTGATTTTCACCATTTCTGACCACATGGTTTTTTTAAGTTCTGGTGAACTTAATTCCGCATCAGGTTTGGTCGTCCCATCGGGTTGAATCGTGTTCGAGACCAATCCATAAAAGGCCTTCATAGACTTATCCACATCGGTTCCCGATTCAATTATTGGCTTTGCCAAAGGGTTTTTCGAGACAGGATTATTAGGATCATACATTTGCAACAAAACACCTAAATATTCCCCATGATCAGTTACTGATAAAAAATCAAGGGGTACTTTTAATTGAACCTCATAACCGCTGGGATGCAGCACTTTTTCACCTCTGGCGTGCCTGTAAGCATTGTCCGGACCTAATTTTACATCCAAAATTGCAGCATCAAATGACCAGCCGGTATGTTGGTGGGTTTGTCCGAAGTATGGATTTCTAAATTCATTATAATCTTTGGTTCTCTCTGACAACTCAACTGACGCTGATGGGTTGGTCTGCTCTACTGATTCCTTTTGTTGGGAAGGTTGACAGGAGATGGCAAAAAGCAAAAGCGCCAAACTAGAAT
>CBDULU010000255.1:0-3798 GCA_965368155.1 uncultured Flavobacteriaceae bacterium | reverse complement strand
TCAAAATAAACAGGTCTTTGTGATTCGACACGATCTCTTTCAACATTTCTAAGGAAGTGACTTCCGAGAATTGTTTAGCCGTTGCGTCAATACCGAAGGTATTTAAGGATCGAAGGGGTATATTCTTTTGAAACATTAATTTGGGTATTGTTCTAAAGCCAGTTTAAGTAATTCAACAGAACGAAGTAAACTCTCCTTTTTCAGAACATAAGCAATTCTGATCTGATTCTTTCCCGAACCAGCAGTTGAATAGAAGCCGCTTGCAGGCGCTACCATAACCGTCTCACCTTTATCGTTGAATTCTTCTAGCATCCATTGTGCGAAATCATCGGCATCTTTGACCGGTAATTCTGCAATACAATAAAAAGCTCCTTTTGGTCTTGATACTTTTAAACCTTTGATTTCACTTAAGGCGTTAACCAATACCATCCTCCTTTCATCGTATTCCTCTATCACCTTTTGAAAATATTCTGGTGGAGTTTCCAGTGCGGCTTCACTCGCGAGAAGGGCATAGGTAGGAGAGCTAAGTCTGGCCTGAGCGTATTTCAAAGCTGTCTGAATAAGCGCCTTGTTTTTGGAAACGATACAGCCAATTCGCGCCCCGCACATGCTATAGCGTTTTGAGACAGAATCGATAATAATAGCATGCTCATCCAAACCATCTAGGCTCATGATCGAGTGATGCTCAATACCTTCATAGACAAATTCTCGATATACTTCGTCAGCAATTAAAAAAAGATCGTGTTTCAACGCTAGATCCTTAAGTTTCTCAAGTTCTTCTTTAGAGTAAAGGTAGCCTGTCGGGTTTCCCGGGTTGCAAATCAAGATGGCCTTGGTTTTTTTGCTGATCAGCTTTTCAAATTCCTCAATAGGAGGTAGGGCAAAATCATCATCTATACTGGATACTATAGGCACAACTTTGATCCCGTTGGCAACCGAAAAACCATTGTAGTTTGCGTAAAAAGGTTCAGGAATAATAATCTCATCCCCAAAATCTGTAATGCTGCCCAAGGTAAACAACAAGGCCTCTGACCCACCAGTGGTTACGATGATATCCTTTTCTGTTACCTCAATATTGTTTTGTTTGTAATATTGGCTTAGTTTTTTTCGATAGGTTTCAGACCCTTCACTTCGAGCATATGATAAAACCTTAATATCGTTTTCCTTTACGGCTTTAAGAGCTGCTTGAGGGGTTTCAATATCAGGTTGACCAATATTTAAATGATATACATTAATGCCTCTTTTTTTGGCATCTTCAGCAAAAGGCACAAGTTTTCTTATAGGCGACTCGGGCATTTGTTGTCCTTTTAACGATATTCCTGGCATATTTCAAGTGTTGAATGTGTCTGCAAAATTGCGAAATATTATTTACTTTTTCCTGTTAAAGGTCGCTTTTTTGAAGGATATTTAGTATCTTTATAAGTATAATATTAATCTTAAATAACACTATTATGTCAAGTGATTCTAAATTGTTGTTAGGGCTGATCTTAGGTGCAGCAACGGGTGCGGTAGCAGGATTACTTCTTGCTCCGGCTTCCGGAAAAGAAACTCGAGAAAATCTTTCAGAAAAAGCTGGAGAATTAAAGAGTGATCTGGATAAAAAATTTAATGAACTATCAAAAAAAATTAAAGATTTGGATAAGGAATCTTTAAATGATTTCAAGGAAAAATTTGGTGATGTCAAAGCTTCTGTAAAAGAAAAGTATGACAAGGTATATGCCAAAGTGAAAGATCTTGAAAAAGAACTATCTGAAAAAATGGAATCAATTAGAAAGGAAACTGCCACTGTAGAATCCAATTCTAATTCAATATAAATTAATATTGAAATAGGCTAATGATTGATTTGGTTAAGAAGTATGTTGAAAACAGAATTCAACTTGTTAAATTTAATTTTATTGGTGCTATTGCCAATGTGTCAGCTGCATTGGTGAGCTCGTTTTTGTTATTGGTCATGGGTATATTGATTGTACTTATGTTCAGTATTTCCTTGGCCTTTTGGCTCTCTACTTTTTTTGAAAGTGAGGTTGTCGGATTTGCCTTGGTAGGTCTTATTTATGTTGTTCTACTTGTTGTCTATGCATTGGCAGCAAAGGATCGTATTGAGTTGAAGATCAAAGATAAGATTGTGGAGGCGGCTCTTGCAGAAGACGATGATTTTAATGAATCTATTGAGTATGAAGAATAGATCAGCAGCTAGAATCACCACGTTCGATGAATTGAATCTGGCGAAACAAAAATTGTCAAGAACGATAAAGAAACAAGAGGATGAATTTTTGAATAGTCCATTGTTGTCTATCGCGACTGGTATTTTCCAAAGCGGATCAGTTAGAAATTCGTTGAAGCATTCAATGGAGTCGATTTCTTTTGAACATTATAAAAAGGCGGCTCTGAATCTGTTGGGCACCATTCTGATGGCCAATAAAAGAACACGTAAGTTTTTCGTCGGCTTTATCATTGCCAAAGAGATGGTTCCTTTCATCCTTGAAAAGGTAAATGAATATGTAAAAAAATAGCGAGAGATGACGGTAATTTTGAAAAGCTAAATATTTCTTAAAATTATTGTCATCTCTTAATTTTATAGTACTTTCCATAAGCTGTTTCATATTCAAAGATGTTTAAAAAAATTATTCTGCCCCTATTATTTATTAGTATTACACTGTCTTTTCAGGCACAGGGTAGGTTCAGAATATTGGATAACAACAGTAAGAGTCAAAATGCAACTTTTTCTCTGGTGAACAATTTGATTGTGATTGAGGCAGAGGTGAATGGAAAGAAACTCAATTTATTGTTAGATACCGGAATAAAAAAAACCATTCTATTCAACCTAAAGTTTGAAGATTCTCTAATGCTCCGTAATGTTGAAAAAATACAGCTTCGCGGACTTGGAGAAGGTGAACCCATTAATGCATTGACTTCTGAAGGAAATTACTTCAAGTTTAAAGGCATTGTAAACCCAAAACTTTCTTTATATGCCATTACAGATGACCTGTTCGATCTATCTGCAAAAATGGGCATGGATATTCATGGGATCATAGGAGGAGATCTATTTGGCGATTTTATTGTTAAGATAAATTATGGATCAGAAAAACTTACTTTTTATGACCCTGAATTTTATGAGCTGTCTGATTGCAGGGGTTGCGAAACATTCCCTCTTGATTTTTATAATGCAAAACCATTTATTGATGTTATCGTGGAGAATCATTTGGGAAAGGAGGTTTCGGTTAAATTGTTAATTGATTCGGGAGGGGGTGATTCCCTGTGGTTGTTTCCCCATTCCAATCCTGATATTTTGATTGGGGACAAATATTTTGAGGATTACCTTGGAAAAGGTCTTAACGGTAATATTCTGGGAAAAAGAAGTAAGATCAAAAAGCTAAAAATTGGAAGTTTTGAGTTTGAAGACGCTTCTGTTTCTTATCCTGATTCTACCTCCATATTAAGAGTACATGCGAATAAGGATAGAAACGGAACCTTAGGAGCAGGAATTTTAAAGCGGTTTCAAGTGATCATGGATTACCCAAATAGTCGCGTAACATTTAAGAAGAACGGTCGATTTTATCGGGCACCGTTTCTTTATAATAAAAGCGGTATGGAGGTAATACACGGTGGTGAAATGCTTGTGAAGGAGAACAGGTACCAAACTCCTATTCCCAAAGACAATCAAGGCGTATCGATTGCAACAATTTTTTACACTTTTGGACTTACTTACAAACCCAGCTATAAAATTTCCCTGATCAGAAAAGGGTCACCAGCTCATTATGCAGGATTGAGAGAAGGTGATATCATTTTAGAGATCAA
>CBDULU010000254.1:0-3799 GCA_965368155.1 uncultured Flavobacteriaceae bacterium | reverse complement strand
AAAATAACCTGGATACCCCGTCTTTTCAATGATCATCAGCTCAAAATCAAGTCTCTCCCTTATCTCATCATGAAGGTCCTTATACCTTGATTTCGCGCCCTCATAGGTCAAATATTTTAAATAGGCGTTTTCTCCTCTTTTTCCACCATCCTCTTCATCTCTTGCGTCATAAAACTGCTCAGGCATATCAAATTTTGGCAATAGTACGTCTCTGGCAAGTTCGTAGACCTCTACCTTATCGACCACTTCCTGTATGTTGATAATGGCTTCAGGAACCTGCTGAAACAAGGCTTTCATTTCATCCTGGTCTTTGAAATAGTACTGATCATTAGGTAAACCATATCTGAATCCACGACCCCTTCCTTTGGGTGTGGCAATTTTTTCTCCGTCTTTTACACAGAGTAAAATGTCATGGGCCAAAGAATCTGATTTTTTGAGATAAAACGTATTGTTCGTAGCAATAAGCTTCACCTGATGCTTTTTAGAAAAACCGATCAGTACCTCATTGATATGTTTTTCGTTTTCCTGCTGGTGATCGCTGATCTCAAGATAAAAATCATCTTGAAAATTTTCTTTCCACCACAAGAGTGCTTCCTCTGCCTGGTGCTCGCCTATATTCAGAATCTTATTAGGTATTTCACCATTAACTCCCCCACTTAATACTATAATATCTTCTTTGTATTTCTGAATAAGCTTCTTATCTATTCTTGGCACATAGTAAAAACCGTCAATAAATGCCGCAGAAGCAAGCTTGGCCATATTGTGGTAGCCATTCTTATTCTTTGCCAGAAGGACAACCTGATAGCCATTGTCCTTAACCGATTTATCCAAATGGTTTTCGCAAACATTAAATTCGCAACCGACAATAGGCTTTATAGGATGCTCTGCCGTTAGATTATGATTCAATATGGCTTTGACGAAAACAAAAGCTCCCATCATATTTCCTGTATCCGTAAGCGCGACGGCTGGCATATTGTTATCTATGGCTGCCTTTACAAGATCTGCAACACTAGATGTTGACTGTAAGATTGAATATTGGGAATGATTGTGAAGGTGCACATAGGAAGCTTTTTGAAGCGCTTCCTGATCTTGTGAACTTACCACCACATTGCTCTCAGCAGTTTTTTCAGCTATTTGCCGCAACTTATCGCTTTCCTTCTTTAAATTCAAGTGCTTTAAACCTACAGGAGAGAATACTTGTGCATTGTGGGTTGTAAAGTCAACAAAATAAGAGCTGTCTACCTGTAATTCCTCCTGGGTATAATGACCATTTCTAAGGAGCTCCAAAAAACACCTTGTAGTTGCCTCAACATCTGCAGTGGCATTATGTGCTTCATTAAAAGGTTGGTTAAAGAGTTTTTCGTGTAATTCTGTAAGTGTAGGAAGTTTGAATTTACCATACCTTCCTCCAGGGATTTCACATAATAAGGCTGTCTTCTCAGTACAGGTATCAAGTACAGGCAGTTCATTAAGTGTTGTGCTCTTATTTGATCTGTGAAATTCACAGCCCATGATATTCAAATCAAAATTAAGATTCTGCCCTACTACAAATTTCGTTTTGGACAAGGCCTCATTGAATAAATCCAACACCTCATTCAAAGGTTTCCCTTGCTGCATGGCAAGGTCGGTTGAAATACCATGAATCTGCTCAGCGTCATAGGGAATCTTATAATTTTCTGGTATGATCAGAAAATCTTCATGTGAAACCATCCGACCCATATCATCGTGCAATTGCCAGGCTATTTGAACGCAACGAGGCCAATTGCTCACATCTGTGATGGGTGCATTCCAGTTCTTGGGTAAACCTGTGGTTTCTGTGTCAAAAATCAAATACATGAAGTGAATTCTTTTGTGAGGATTTCAAAGGCATAAAAATAGGTATTTAGAAGTTTAGGTTTAAAGTGATTCACTGGAATTTTATCAACAACCGTTTATAAATGTAAATCGCCAAATGAGATATCCTAACTGCTGACAATTAGATAGATAATAAATCATATTTTTTGATCTCCGATTGAATATTATTTAGTAATTTTGCGCCCTACTTCGAGAAAGTAGAATTATTATATTAATAACTTAGGTCGTGAACCTAAAAATTTAAACAATTATGTCAGTAAAAATTAGACTACAAAGACACGGTAGAAAAGGAAAACCATTTTTTTGGATCGTAGCGGCAGATTCCCGTTCAAAAAGAGATGGTAGGTCTTTGGAAAAACTGGGAACTTACAACCCTAACACGAATCCGGCAACTATTGAATTGGATGTTGATGGAGCAGTTAAATGGCTTCAAAATGGAGCACAACCAACTGATACAGCAAGAGCTATTTTATCATACAAAGGAGCTATGTTGAAAAATCATCTTGCAGGAGGTGTTAAAAAAGGTGCTTTGACTGAAGAACAGGCTGAAGCTAAATTTCAAGCTTGGTTAGAGGAAAAAGCCACAAAGGTTTCTGATAAAGAAGGAGCGATTGCCAAGGCAGCAGAAGATGCTAAAGCTAAAATATTTGAAGCTGAAAAAGAAGTGAATGCAAGTCGTAAAGCGGCTGCAGAGGAAGCTGAAAACGAAGCTATTAAAGCAGAAGCTGATGCAAAAGCAGCTGTTGCAGCGGCGGCCAAAGCTGAAGAAGCAGTGGAAGATGATGCCCCTCAAACAATTGATGAGGCAGCACAGGAAGCCAAGGAAGAAGAAAAATAAGACATCTAACAGATACTTATTAAAAAACCTGATATTGATTTATCAGGTTTTTTTATTTTACATTTGATACTATTGAATTTTAATACATGAAAAAAGAGGATTGTTTTTATCTTGGAAAGATCGTTAAGAAATACAGTTTCAAGGGAGAGCTTATCTTAAAACTGGATACGGATGAACCTGAGATCTACGAAAATCTCAACGCCATCTTTCTGGATATGGGTAAGACACTTGTCCCCTATTTTATAGAGAGTAGCCTTTTTCAAAAAGGGAATCATATGCGTATTCGATTTGAAGATGTTTACTCTGAAGAAGATGCAGAATTTTTGTTAAAGAGAGATGCCTATCTACCCCTTAACCTGTTGCCTAAACTTAAGGGAAATCAATTCTATTTTCATGAGGTGACCGGTTTTGTTCTGGAAGATGTTAATTTTGGGAAGGTTGGGATCATTGCATCTATTAATGACACTTCTGCCCAGCCCTTGTTTGTTGTGACAACAGACAGTACTGAAATTTTAGTTCCGATGGTAGACGATTTTATCGAGCAAATTGACAGGGTCAATAAGAAAATTATAGTAAGGACACCCGAGGGCCTTATTGACATGAACAGAGCTTAAGTTTTATACATGTCTGACAAACCTTTTCACTTTAAGGAATTTAGCATACTGCAAGATCAGTGTGCGATGAAGGTGGGTACCGACGGGGTTTTACTCGGTGCCTGGACAAAGATTCCTCAAGAGACTGAATCCATTCTGGATATTGGAACAGGAACCGGCCTGATTGCCTTGCAAATGGCACAAAGAAGCGAAGCTGAAACGATCGATGCACTTGAAATTGAGAATAAAGCCTTTGAACAGGCTGTTGAGAATTTTGAAAACAGTTCATGGGCAGATCGACTCTATTGCTACCATGCCTCCCTTCTGGAATTTAAAGAAGAGATGGACGAACAATATGATCTCATCATAAGTAACCCCCCTTATTTTAATGATACTTTTAAAGAACTAAATCAGGAGCGGGCACTTGCCCGACACACCCATAAACTCAGTCATAAAGAATTACTGGCGTCCACTGATAAGCTACTGTCTCCTTCAGGAAATTGCGCTTTTATCA
>CBDULU010000253.1:0-3800 GCA_965368155.1 uncultured Flavobacteriaceae bacterium | reverse complement strand
CCTCGTCTATCAAAAACAGCAAAAATACGAGGACGCCATTCAGACCATAAATAAGGCCTTATTGAATAAAACGCTACGATCTAAACATCCGAATCTATATGCCAAATTAATTGACAACAGGGCCTATTGCAGATTTTTAAAGGGAGATCAGGAAGGGCTTGAAAATGATTTTAACAAGGCGCTGTATATACGAGATTCATTAGATAATGAAGCTGGGGTTGGCATTAGTAAGATGCATTTGTCTGAATTTCACCTTAGAGCAGGTGATAGTCTTAAAGCATTGCAAACAGCTCAAGAGGCGCATGATCTGGCTAAGACTTTCGGTCTAAACCGTGATATATTATCCAGTCTGGTCCTCTTGTCACGAGCAGATCCATCTCATGCAACTTCATATATGGATAGTCATATTAAATTGAATGACAGTTTGTTACTGGAAGAAAGAAAAGTTAGAAACAAATTCACAAGAATACAGTTTGAAACAGAAGATTATATAGCTGCCAACGAAGATCTGAAGAAAAAGAATATTTGGATTTCTTTGACTAGTATCCTTGGAGTCGCCAGTCTCAGTTTTTTGTTTTTTGGTTATCGTCAAAAGGCAAAGAACAGAACTTTACTATTACAGCAGCAGCAACAGAAGGCAAATGAAGAGATCTATGATTTGATGTTAAAACAGCAAAATCGGGAAGAAGAAGGAAGGATTCAGGAAAGAATAAGGATCTCAGAGGAACTACATGATGGAGTGCTCGCCAGATTATTTTCGGTACGCATAGGTATGGGGTTTTTGAAATTTACAGAACCTAAGAAAGAGGAAAATCGATTTAAAGTTTTTTTAAAAGAATTGCAATCGGTTGAAAAAGACATCAGAGACTTGTCACATGCCTTAAAGAATGATGACTTGTCGTCAAAAAAGGATTTTCCGAAACTGCTGCTGGAATTGCTAGAAGAGCAAAGTAAGATCGGAAATTTCACCTATACCCTTGAACAGGAAAGTTCCATAGCCTGGAATCTGGTGGATGAAAAAATAAAAATCAATTTGTACAGAACAGTTCAGGAAGCTATTTGCAATATTTTAAAATATGCCCATAGTAGCGAGATCAAATTGCGATTGGAACGCAGTAACAACTTAGTGCAAATATATATTGTTGACGATGGCATTGGTTTCGATACTAATAAAAAACATAAGGGCATTGGCTTAAAAAATATGAAGTCCAGAGCAAAAAGCATAGGTGCTGAAATTAGCATTCAATCAGAAGTGCAAAAAGGAACTGAAATTAAAATAAGTATACCAACCAAAATCTTATACTATGAACCAACAACATAAAGTACTGATCATTGATGACCATCCTCTGATTTGCGATTCGTATAAAAGGGCCTTGAACGAAGTTATGGAGCAGCGGATCGATATTCAGATGAAAATTGAAACGGCAGGAGATTGTGATTCTGCCAAGGAAAAGATCAAAAATACCTGGACAGAGAATGGATGGGACCTTGTATTTCTTGATATTCGATTACCGCCCTCAAAAGACCGAAGGATTTTGTCAGGAGAGGATCTGGGCGAATTGATCAGGCAAGAGCATCCTCTGGCAAAAATTATTGTGGCAACGACATTTAATGATAACTATCGCATCCAAAATATTTTTAAAAGCCTGGACCCGGAGGGCTTTCTGATCAAGAATGACATGGACACCCCTGAACTGGTTGAAGCCATCCTTAAAATCATGGAAGGAGGAGTATATCATACCAGTACTGTGGCTAACCTTATGAGAAAACAGGCATTCACCGACATCAGTATTGACAAGATGGACAGGCAGATCTTATATGAATTATCATTGGGAACCAAGATGAAAGACCTTCCAAAATTCGTACCTTTGTCTATAGCTGGTATTGAAAAAAGGAAAAGGATTTTAAAGCAAATTTTTGATGTTGAAGACCAAGGAGACAAGGCCTTGATCTTAAAAGCCAGAGAATTAGGTTTTATTTGATCATCTTATGAAAATTGTAATTGCTCCTGATAAGTTCAGGGGGTCACTTACCGGAATAGAATTCTGCTGGATCGTAAAAGAAGCCATCTGGGAAGTTTTGGATGATGTTGAATTTGTTGAAGCCCCGGTAGCAGACGGCGGTGATGGTACCCTTGCGGCTTTGGAGGCGCAGGTGCCACATGGGAAAAAAACTGTTGAAGTTCTAGACCCACTTTTTAGAAAAATTCAGGCTTCCTATCTCTATAATGATACCTACAAAATTGCCTTTATAGAAATGGCAGAGGCCTCAGGTTTAAGATTGTTAACTGAGGAAGAGCAAAATTGCTGTGATTCGACTTCTTATGGGACTGGCGAGTTGATCAAAGCGGCCATGGATCAGGGCGCAGAAAAGATTATTTTAGGTATCGGAGGTTCTGCTACCAATGATTGTGGCATGGGCATGGCGGCGGCATTAGGCTATCAGTTTTTAGATGCGGATGGCAAGGAGGTACGGCCTGTAGGAAGGAATCTGTCTCTAGTAAAAGAGATTAAAACAGACGCTGTTGACCCGAGAATCATGCAGGTCGATTTTGAAGTGGCTTGTGATGTGATCAGTCCTTTGTATGGCGAATATGGGGCGGCTTATGTTTATGGTCCGCAAAAAGGGGCTTCAGAAGAAGAAATAAAAATGCTTGATCAGGGCTTAAGAGATTTTAACAAGCAATTGATTGAGACCTTCAATGAGGATATCCATGATGTTTACGGTACAGGTGCTGCCGGAGGAATGGGAGCAGGTGCCATGACTTTTTTAAACGGAGAATTAAAACCAGGCATTGAGCTGGTCAAAGAAATGATTCGTTTCGATAAAAGAATAGAAGGCGCAGATTGGGTGATTACCGGGGAAGGAAAACTGGATTTCCAAACCTTATCGGGAAAAGCAGTTAAAGGAGTAGCCGAATCGGCCCAATTACAAAAGATACCGGTAGCAGCCTTTTGTGGTAGGATCACTGTACCTCAAGATGCCTTGTCAACCATGGGTATTCATTATGCCAAGTCAGTGATCCTTCAAGCGTTGGATTTTGACGATGCCATGAAAAATGGAAGGACCTATTTGGCAAAAATGGCCAAGGATTTTGCATTGAAGTTGCAGAGGGATGAGTGAAGGAATTTAATAATGCATGAATGCGTGAATGCATGAATGAGGGAATGCATTTAATTGGAGATTTAGCGGAGCTAGTGTGTGAATAATGATATAAATAGATTACAAAAACTGAATACTTAAGCCTTAGTACTTAAGCCCTAACCCTTAGTACTTAAGCCTTAACCCTTAGTACTTAAGCCTTAATACTTAGTCCTTAAGCCCTAAGCCTTAACCCTTGTCCTATGCTTATTCTCATCTCTCTTATCGTTGTTGTAATTTTGATGATCATTGCTTCTTCAAAATTTCATATCCATCCTTTTTTGAGTTTGTTATTTGCGGGGATAGTTATGGGCTTTGTTGGTGGGTTAAATGAAGTCACAATTACCAAAACATTGGTTGAAGGATTTGGTAAAACCTTGGGAAGTATCGGGATCATAATCGCCTTTGGGACCATTATCGGGGTTTATCTTGAACGAAGTGGTGGTGCCATGGCGCTGGCGAATTGGGTGATCAAATTGGTGGGAAAGAAAAACGCGCCTCTGGCAATGAACCTGACAGGTTTTATTGTTTCCATTCCAGTGTATTGTGATTCAGGTTTTATTATTTTATCCTCGTTGATGAAAGCGATCAGTAAAAGATCCAAGATTCCTTTGGTCGTTTTGGGAGTTTCTTTGGCGGCAGGATTATATGCTACTCAT
>CBDULU010000252.1:0-3814 GCA_965368155.1 uncultured Flavobacteriaceae bacterium | reverse complement strand
ATTGTAGCATTTCCGCATTGAAGCATTGTAGCATTGAGAATTACAACAAATTCAACTCAATCCTATCCTGATCAGAAACATCAACACCGATCAAATTAAATTCTTGATTATGCTCTGTATCATACAGTATAAAAGGTAAATTTTTCTGTTTGGGGTCTAGTTTTTGTAATTCCTGGATAAGATCGTTAATTGTTTTCATAGCCGCATTGTTTATCATCGTTATTATCTTCTTACAACGTTAAGATACGAATTTTATTGCGATTTTCAAACTTGATTACAGCTATTTATAAGTACAGAAAATATGATCGTTGATACTTTTTCATTAACGATACGGAGAAGGCTAACTCTTTATGAATTCATTGAATAATTATCCATACGGATTGCTCTCATTGGACTTCCTTTTCTGTTCTCTTCTTCATCCTGGTCTTTATTGGCATTGACAAAATACATTTTTAATTTGCCTTTGTATTTGGCCTCTATCTCTCCTCGATAACTACAGCAATAGTCCTCTTTGATGAGTTGGTAGGTGTTTTCAGAAACATTGATCTTTCCGGCTTCTGAGTTTGATTCCATGCGAGAAGCGATATTCACGGTTTCCCCCCAAATGTCATAGGCAAACTTTTTAGTACCTACAACCCCGGCAACTACCGGCCCGGTATTGATCCCGATGCGGATATCAAAACGGGTTAAATTATTGGGGTCTTCTTTTTTTGATTCATCGACAAACTCTGCGATTTCAATGGCGGCTTCAATCATTTTATGAGCGTGATCTGAGGTAGGGAAGGGAAGTCCTCCTGCGCACATATAGGCGTCTCCAATGGTCTTGATCTTTTCAAGCCCGTACTTTTCCATGATTTTGAAAAGTAGAAATCTATGCTCTCTACAAGTTCCTCAGGAGAGAGTTGGTCCGAGTTCGCTGTAAAGGCTTTAAAATCAGTAAACATAACTGTAACAGACTCAAAGTGTTTGGCCTGGACCTTTCCTACTTCTTTGAGTTCCTGAGCCGTTTTTTCAGGTAATATATTGCAAAGCAGGTTATCTGAACGATCCCTTTCTCCTTTGATGATATGACTGGTTTTTTGGATAAATCGGTTACGATGTAGAAGGCCCAAAGCCAGAAGAGAGATTAAAACCAAGGCAACAATGGCAGAAGTCACTGTGATTCGCTGTTTCACCTGTTTTTCATTCAACAAGTCAACTTCTATTTGCTTTTGAGCCAATTCGAAATCAGTTCTCAGATCGGCCATTTTTTCAACAGTTTCAATGTTTAGGATACTGTCTCTAAAAGAGTAGTAATTTTTCAAATGGTTGTTTGAATTTTTATAGTTTTCCTTGTATTCATACAATTCTGCAAGTTTAAGGTGGGCATCACTGATTTGCTCTTTCAGATCATTTGCCTCTGCAATATCCAGGCTACTTTGTGCAAATCCCAAGGCTTTGTTCCATTGATTTTTTCTCAGATAAATATCTGCCATATAGGTGAGATAGACACAAACAGGATAAAAGTCTCCAAATTCTTCTAATATCTCAATGGGTTCCCTTAAATAGACTTCAGCAATTTCATCATTCCCTTGTTTGGCATAGATCATTCCTGTGTTACCCATGCTATAGGCCCTTCCAATGGCGTGGCCCTTTATGTTAAAAATGGTTGATGCTTCTCTTGTATATATCAAGGCTGAATCTAATTTATTTTGCGTAATAAACAGATCTCCAAGATTGTTCAATGCGCTTGCAATTCCAATTGAATCTTGTAATCTTCTTAGCAAATCAATACTCTCATGATAGTATCGCTCGGCATTTTCAAAGTTGTCTATGTTTGCATAGGTTCCGGCTATCGCAATAAGTGAAGATCCCAGGGATATTTCATTTTCGGTTCGAAGGGCGTATTTTTGGCATTCGAAATATGCTTCAAGCGCCTTCACATTTTTTCCTGAAGCCTGAAGTGCGTTTCCCTTATTTAAATATCCGATGTATAAATGATGAAACAAAGAATCCTTGGCTGCTTTGCTGATGATAGCTTCTGCGTATTGAAGACTTGTTTCGGCATCTGTCTCATTGGAGGCTATCTCAGCTAATAACTCCAATTCCTCCTTTTCATAGGATCCTGAATTATATAAAGTGATCAGGCTATCAGCAAGTTGTTGATTTTGTGCAAAGGAGAACGGTCCGGCAAATACGAGCATTAGTAAGCAACAAAAGTTCTTCATTTTCTAAGAAAATTAAATAGTATACCTGGATTTTGGGATCGCTCTTACGATCAGGATACAAGGTAAAACTGATAATATGTCAAGGGATATCCCTTTTTTTCCCGGAATTTTCTAGTCCTATTGATAGGCTGGACCATACCTTTACTGGATCTTTAGAGAAGTATGCATATTACTTCCTCTTTAAGGTAATACATTTAGACAATTATAGTATAGTCTCTTAGGACGAATGGGGTCAAATACTTCCCGAGCATATTGTTTTTGTTCCCCAATCACAATTCGCAATGTTATAGGGAATAACCAGTTTTTTTTAACTCAAATTAATAAGCTCAATAGTCTGTAATCCATAAAATTTAAATTAATTTTACATATCAGCATTGTAGCATTGATAAGTATTAAGGCTTAAGTATTAAGGCTTAAGTGTTAAGTATTAAGTTAGAAGTTCTTAATAATTCACGCATTAGCTTCGCTGAATCCCTGCCTGCCGGCAGGCAGGTTCGAATTCAAACATGGACAAATTCACACATTAAACGATGAACCAACACGTCATTACCAGCCCTGATAAAGAATCGACCGTTGTGATCGATCAGGGAGAACTGATCAGTTACAGTAAATTTGGAGAAGAATTGATCCATCAAAAAGGAGATCCGGGTTGGAGAAATGCAGATACAGAAATGTTTCCCATCATCGGGCCCACCGAAGCAAATGGTTTTATAGTGAAAACCGAAAGGGGTGAGGCTGTGCAAGATCAACACGGATTATTACGTGAGTTAAGCTATAAAGTAGTGAGCGAATCTGACCAATCAGTTACCTATAAAAAAACCTATAAAAAAAACACACCGGTTAAAAATTCCAAATACCCTGAAAAGTCAACTAAAGAAATGGTCTTTTGGCCCTATAGTTTTTCCTTTACAAAGATATTTGACCTAACTGATGACCACCTAAGCATTGAATTTGTTATAAAGGGAGAAAAAGGAATGCCTTTTATGTTAGGATATCATCCAGCCTTTAAATTATCAGGAAAGAACACTGAAAGTTTCGTGGCAGGAATGAAGCATATGACCCTTCAGGATATACTCGATGTAGGATCGGTTGCTTTTCCGGTTCTAAATACTGATGAAGTTTCATTGATCAAAGAGGAAGGCTACAATATCAGACTGATCACCAAAGGTTTTGATAACTTTATGCTTTGGACAGAAGTCCCTAATATGGTTTGTATAGAGCCTATTACGGCGTATCCCTATACAGGAAAGAACATGTTGGGCAAAGGTCTTTTTAAAAGCAGTTCTGGTGTGGATAGCTTTGAAGTGGTGATACAGGGGTATTAGTGTTGGAATGCTTCAATGCTGTAATGAATGAATGTGAATCAGTACATCAATGTATCATTATTTCATTCTAATAGGGTTTAAGCATTTAACTTTTGATATGAAAATTGAAGTACGCTCGTACTAAAAGATTCACGTATTAGCTCTGCTGAATCCCTGCCTTCCGGTAGACAGGTTCGATTTCATGCATTACTATTTTAGCATTGTAGCATGGTATCATTGAAGCATTGTAGCATTGCAGCCCTCAATTCAAAAGAACAAGCTCCTTATCAATATCCTCAACAA
>CBDULU010000251.1:0-3851 GCA_965368155.1 uncultured Flavobacteriaceae bacterium | reverse complement strand
TTCTCCTCCTTTTATAGCTTTCATATTTTTATTTTTATCAATTGAGTTCAATATTTATTTTAGTAATTCATAGACGCCTGCAGCTCCCTGACCCGTTCCAACACACATGGTGACTATTCCGTATTTCTGTTTTCTCCTCCTCATTTCATTGAACAGTTGTACAGATAATTTTGCTCCGGTACATCCCAGGGGATGTCCTAATGCAATAGCTCCTCCATTTACATTCACAATGTCTGGATTGAGTCCTAATTCACGAATAACGGCTAGAGATTGTGAAGCAAAGGCTTCATTTAGTTCAAACAAATCTATATCACTTATTTGGAGACCCGCTTGTTCAAGCGCCTTGGGCACCGCTGCTACCGGACCAATTCCCATAATTCTAGGTTCCACCCCGACAGCTGAGTAACTTACCATTCTGGCAATCGGTTCCAGGTTAAGTTCCTTAACCATTTCTTCACTCATTACTAAAACAAAGGCCGCCCCGTCACTCATCTGAGATGAATTTCCAGCAGTGACACTTCCTTTATTTGCAAAAACAGGCCTTAGTTTGGCAAGTGCCTCAACGGATGTACCCCTTCTTGGACCTTCATCAGTTTTAGCCGTATAATTTCTTACCGATCGTTTACCGTTTTTATCTAAAAAGATCTGTTCGATATTGATAGGAGCAATGTCATCATCAAAAATATTATCATCGATGGCATGTAAGGCTTTCATGTGAGAATTATAAGAAAACGCGTCTTGATCTGCACGACTCACTTTGAATTGCTCTGCTACAGCCTCAGCTGTTAGTCCCATTCCCCAGTAATAATCTTCATGTCCTTCTTTTGCAGATTTGTAATTAGGTACAGGTCTGTAGCCTCCCATTGGGATATAACTCATACTTTCGACGCCTCCAGCGATGATACATTCTGCCATTCCTGCTTGTATTTTAGCTGTTGCCATACTGATGGTTTCAAGCCCGGAAGCACAGTAGCGATTGACCGTTACACCTGCAACATCATTCGATTTGGTCCCCATCAAGGAAATCAATCTTCCTACATTAAGGCCTTGTTCAGCTTCAGGCATTGCATTTCCGACAATTACATCGTCAATTCTTTTTACATCCAGTTCCGGCACTTGTTTTAACAAATATGCTATGGTTTCAGAGGCGAGTTCATCAGGTCTTTTAAACCTGAAGGTACCTCTTGGTGCTTTCCCTACCGCGGTTCGGTATCCTTTTATGATATATGCTGTTCTCATGGTCTAATTTCTTAATGGTTTACCTGTTTTTAAAGTATGCTCTATTCTTTCCAGAGTCTTGCGTTCAGTTAATAATGACAAGATGGCTTCTCTTTCAAGATCCAGAAGGTATTGTTCTGAAACCATAGTAGGTTCAGACAGGTCCCCGCCAGCCATTACATAGGCAAGTTTATTTGCTATTTTTTTATCGTGTTCCGAAGCATAACGACCTTTCTCGAGGCTGTCTGTTCCAACAAGGAACATGCCCAAAGCTTGTTGTCCTAAAACGTTAACTTTTTTCGAAACGGGTTTGGTGTAGCCATCTTCAAGCATTTGAATTGCATATCTTTTTGCCGTTGCAATCTGTCGATCGGCATTCACTACAACAATGTCTTTGCCCTTTTGAAAATAACCCAAACCGAAAGCTTCTTCTGCTGAAGTGGCTACTTTCGCCATGGCAATATTGATAAAGGCATCTCTCAATCTATTGAGTTTTACATCATCCTTTACCCAAAGTTCTGAAACCCGTTTGGTCATTTCTTTAGTACCTGCGCCCGCCGGTATGATACCAACGCCAAACTCGACAAGTCCGGTATAGGTCTCAGCAGCTGCAACGACCATGTCAGCATGAAGACCCATTTCGCAGGCCCCTCCAAAAGTCATCCCCCTCGGAGTGATCAGGGTGGGGACCGAACTGTATTTTAATCTCATTACCGTATCTTGGAACATACGAGTCGCCATAGATAATTCATCATACTCTTGCTCAATAGCGAGCATAAAGGCCATCGCTAAGTTGGCACCAACCGAAAAATTTGCTGCCTGATTACCTAATATGACAGCTTCATATTCTTCTTCTGCCAGATCTATTCCTTTGTTGATCGCTTGAAGAACTCCGCTTCCAATAGTATTCATTTTAGACTGAAATTCAACATTTAAGACTCCATCACCTAAATGTTGAATTGAAGCTTCTTTGTTAGACCAGATAGTTTTGGATTCTCTAATATTGTCTAATATGATAAAGGCATCCTGACCTGGTATTTTGATTTGCTTTTCCTCCTTTAGATCGAAATAAAATTTGGATCCGTTCGAAATCGTATAAAAGGATTCACTTCCTTTTGACAGCATATCACTAACCCAGTTATTTGGTGTAAAACCTTCTTTTGCCATCATTTCAATACCTTTCTCAACTCCAATGGCATCCCAGATCTGAAAGGGACCATGTTCCCAACCAAAGCCGGCTTTCATGGCATCGTCAATTCTATATAACTCATCCGATATTTCCGGAATCCTGTTTGAAGCATAAGCAAAGATGGCAGAAAGCGTCTTTCTATAAAACTCACCGGCCTTATCTGTTCCTTTGACAAGAATCTTAAACCTGTCTATTACCTTTTCGACTGTTTTTGTATTCGCCAGGGTAGCGAAGGAAACTTTATTGGCTTTTCGATACTCCAGACTGTCAAGATCAAGTACAAGTATTTCTTTTTTACCATCAGTGAGGGTTTTTTTATAAAAACCCTGTTGGGTTTTGCTGCCCAACCACTTCTTTTCCATCATGGTATTGACGAAATCAGGAATAGCAAAGCTACTGTGCATTTCGTCATTCGGTGCATTCTGTGATACACCATTTGCTGTATGCACCAAGGTGTCAAGGCCAACCACATCAATTGTTCTAAAGGTAGCGCTCTTGGGTCGCCCAATTAAGGGTCCGGTCAGTTTATCAACCTCTTCTACGGTAAGTCCCATCTCCTTTACAATATGAAAGAGACTCATGATACCGAAAATACCGATTCGGTTACCTATGAATGCAGGGGTATCTTTGGCCAGAACTGAGGTTTTTCCCAAATACTTTTCTCCATACATCATTAGAAAATCCGTTACTTCTGCCATACAGGAAGGTCCTGGAACTACTTCAAAAAGTTTTAAATATCTCGGAGGATTAAAGAAATGGGTAACGGCAAAGTGTTTTTGAAAATCTTCGCTTCTGCCCTCATTCATGAATTTAATTGGTATTCCAGAAGTATTGGAGGTGATCAAACTTCCTTTTTTTCTGAATTTTTCAATCTTTTCAAATACCTGTTTTTTAATATCTAATCTTTCCACCACGACTTCAATGACCCAATCGGCATCTTTGATGTCTTTCAGGTTGTCTTCCAGATTTCCGGTACTTATCCGCGAAGCAAACGATTGGTCATAAATCGGTGATGGTTTTGATTTCAAGGAGGTCTTAAGGCTCTCATTGACAATTCTGTTCCTTACTTGAATATCCTCCAGCGTAAGATTTTGTGCTTCTTCGGCTTTGGTAAGTTCTCTGGGAATAATATCCAGCAACAATACCTCAACACCAATGTTCGCAAAATGACAAGCGATACCAGAACCCATGATCCCGGAGCCAATCACTGCTACCTTGTTGATATGTCTTTTTTTCATTAGATGATAATTTGCGCTTAATTTTTAATCCTTAAATATTGATTTTTGATAAATGAGTTCATTGATCAGGTCAGTAACCTCAAAAAAGTGGTCGATTTTTACAGGGTCCACTTGATCTCTAATGGTTTGATTGAATCTATAAACAGAAGCTTTTGATAATTCTCGTTTTTCTATACCCAGAGGGGTTAGTTTAATGAAAACACCTC
>CBDULU010000250.1:0-3866 GCA_965368155.1 uncultured Flavobacteriaceae bacterium | reverse complement strand
GAGGAGAATCATCTTCTATGATCAGTGGTTATAAATTTGTAAGAAAAGAGCGTTTTAATAGTGATGAGCATATTTAAAGAGCTATAAGCTGATATGTCCGTCCAAATTTAGTGTGTTAATTTGATTTTTAGGCTTGCCCTAAAGTTAGTGTCAGATACCTGTATGGACACGGGGTCAAGGCAAACATTCGGGCAAGCCTAATAGTGTAAATAAAAGAATTTATGAAGGATGAACAAAGAGCTTCAATCGCCATTAGTAGCGACGCTTATTTTTTTGAAAAAGATAAATCTCAAAGTATTCTTGTACTAGGAATAGGAAATTATTTGATGGGTGATGAAGGCGTTGGTGTTCAGTTGATACAGAAAATGAATACTTTGAAACTCCCTTCCTATCTTGATATTCTGGATGGTGGCACAGGTGGTTTCTTGCTCTTGAGTTGCATTGAAGCCTATGGTCATATCATTTTTGTCGATGCTACCATGGACGGTAAAAAGCCAGGTAGTATCTCTCTGATCAAGCCAAAATTTGCATCCGATTTTCCATCAGCTTTGAGTGTTCACGACGTGGGTTTGAAAGATATGATCGAAGCCGTATATTTAATGGATGATAGACCTGAGATACAATTATTGACAATTTCGATCAAGGAAATGAAACCCATGACCCTGGAACTTTCTGAGGAGGTAGCAGGCTCCATCCCTGAAGCTGCAAATCTTATTCTTGAATTGGCTAAAGAAATTCATACTAAAAACCATAATTTAGTATAGTAGTTTTTTTACTGTTGATCAAACATGCTAAGTACTTATAAAATAATCTGTAACGGAAGGGTTCAAGGTGTCGGTTTTCGCCCTTATGTGAGCAAGCTGGCTAAAAGTATGGGGCTTACCGGAAATGTCTCAAACAATGAAGATGGCGTTATTATCTTTGCTTCCGGAGCGGCAGAACATATCCTTCAATTTTACAAGGAACTTACCAAAAACCCACCCCCTGTTGCAAGAATTAAGACTCATGAGATCATTGAGTTGGATTGGGTGAAATACGACAGATTTGAAATTCTACCAACTCAGGTAAAGGGCAAATTGAATTTGGCCCTGACCCCGGATTTTGCGATATGTAAGACTTGTAGTTCTGAGATTTCCGATCCGGAAAACAGGAGATTTATGTATCCTTTTACTACCTGTGTGAATTGTGGCCCAAGATGGTCGATCACAAATACTTTTCCTTTTGAGCGTGCACATACAAGTATCCATGAGTTTTCAATGTGCCCTATCTGTAAAACAGAATATAAGGATCCAGATGCCAGAAGATTTCATTCCCAAACCAATAGTTGCCCTAGTTGTGGAATTAAATTAGATCTGGAGGATGGGCTGGGAAACTGTATCAAAGCAGATCCTATCCAGATCTTTAAAAAGATCAGTGACTTGATCAAAAAAGGAAAGATTTTGGCCATTAAAAATACAGGCGGTTATTTGTTGTGTTGTGACGCAAGTAATCCTGAAGTGATCCATAAATTGAGGCTGCTAAAGAGACGGCCGAAAAAACCTTTTGCCATTCTATATCCTTCAATCGATCTAGTAAGGAAGGAAATTGTACTTGATCATGACCAGATCACAGCATTAACTAGTTCGGAAAGACCCATCGTTATAGTATCAAGTAAAGGTTTTAGGGGTGAGCTGGCGTTGGATGAATTGGCCCCTGGACTTAGTCAGTTAGGAGTCATGCTTCCTTATTCAGGTATTCTGGAGTTACTGGCCAGAGAATTTGGCCGGCCTTTGGTGGCTACAAGTGGAAACATACATGGTAGTCCGATCATTAGTGACAAGGATAAGGCCCTTGAATTAATTTCGGATGTTGCCGACTATTTTTTGCATCACAATCTGAGTATATTAAATGCCCAAGATGATTCTGTCATCAAATTTAGCTTTAGAAATCGACAAAGGGTACTGTTTAGAAGGTCAAGGGGGTTTGCGCCAAATTATTTTGATCATGTGCTCAGCAATAAAACCAGGATCCTGGCTTTGGGAGGGCACTTGAAGAGTACGATTGCCTTTACCCCGAATGACTATGTATACCTCAGTCAATATCTTGGCAATTTGGACCATTATGAAGTCTATGCCAGATTTGTCGACACAATAGCTAATTTCATGCGTATTTTCAAGGAAGCACCCGATTGCATCCTCGTTGATAAACATCCGGCCTACCTAAGTACCCAATACGGGGAGGAACTGTCAATAAAAAAGAAGGTTCCTCTCTTTAAAATACAACATCATATGGCCCATTTTGCTTCAGTTTTGGGAGAACATAATTTGTTCGGACATGATCGTGATATTTTAGGGGTGGTCTGGGATGGAACGGGTTACGGTGATGATGGTCAGATATGGGGAGGAGAGTTCTTTAGCTATCAAGAAGGCGAGATGAGAAGAACAGGTCATTTTGAGTATTTTGACTGGCTTGCGGGCGATAAAATGTCAAAAGAACCGAGATTGTCTTTATTTTCGTTAAATAATGACACAAAAGCTGCTTTTTTAAATGATAAATTTTCAGCTCAGGAACTGGCTGTTTATACATCCATTAAAACATCCAATAAGCTACAGACTTCATCAGTCGGGCGGATATTTGATGCCCTGGCTTCGTTACTTGATTTTTGTGATATGAACAGCTATGAGGGAGAGGGAGCCATATTGTTAGAAAATGCAGTTAGGGACTATAACCCTGCTCTATTGAAAATATATGTAAGACCCGGAGATGATGGTATTGTACCTACTAAGGTACTTTGGAAAAGTATTTACAAGGATTTCTTAGATGGTTTGGATAAGGAAGAGATTATTCTTAATTTTCTATTTACGCTAGCCAATGTGGTCATAGCTATGGCAGAACTTAAAGGGACTCAAAAAATCGCTTTAAGCGGAGGGGTTTTTCAAAATACGGTTTTGGTAGATATGGTCAGGGAATTGGCGCAAAACAAGTTTGAGCTGTTTTTTAACCGTAACTTAGCTCCTAATGATGAAAATATATCGATTGGACAACTGATGTATTATACACACTGCATTGATCAGCAAAAAAAGGAGTAGATGAAATATTTAAGTGAATACAGAAATATTGAAGCCACTAAGCAGATACTTGATCATCTGGAAAAATCTGTTACAAAACCATGGAATATCATGGAGATCTGTGGAGGGCAAACCCATGGTTTGGTGCGTAATGGTATTTTAGAACTATTGCCGGATAAGATCAGAATGATTCACGGCCCTGGTTGCCCGGTTTGTGTGACACCTTTACACCTTATTGATAAAGCCATTGCCTTACTTGAACAGGGAGTGATACTCTGCTCCTTTGGCGATATGATAAGAGTTCCGGGAAGCAAACAAAGCCTTTTGGAGGCAAAATCGAAGGGTGGAGATCTGCGAATTTTATATTCGCCTCTGGAGGCCGTCAATATTGCTAAAAATAATCCGGACAAGGAAGTCGTCTTTTTTGCTGTTGGATTTGAAACTACTGCTCCGGCCAATGCATTGTCGGTCCTTCACGCCGAAAAGGAAGGGCTTAAGAATTATTCTATTTTGGTATCACACGTGTTGGTTCCGCCTGCCATGGAAGCCATCTTAGATGATGAATACTGTAATATAGATGCTTTTTTGGGTGCAGGGCATGTATGTGCCATTATGGGTTATAAAGAATACCATCCATTGGTTGAAAAGTATAAAATACCGATTATCATTACAGGCTTTGAACCCCTGGATCTTGTTCAGGGTATTCAACTGGCCGTAAATCAACTGGAAAGTGGAATTCATAAAGTAGAGAATCAATATTCCCGAGTGGTAAAGGAAGAAGGAAATTTGAAGGCTAAAGAAGTGATTTCAGAAGTATTT
>CBDULU010000249.1:0-3875 GCA_965368155.1 uncultured Flavobacteriaceae bacterium | reverse complement strand
CGGCAACGGTTATCATGAAAAAACAAAATATGAGTCCACCGTTAATATCATGAATATGACTACCAAAGAAACTGCCAAGACCAAAGCTTTTCAGGACGGCAAATTTTCAACATCAGATATTAAATTTTCTGAAGGTGATCAAATTCAGGTATTTCTTTCACTTGGGGGTCTTATTGTGCGAAGTGAGCTAATCACCGTAGAAGAAGGGAAAGAGTTGAATACCGAAGGCATTGAAGGTATTGTAGATATAGATGAAAAGCAACCAGCAGATAAGTCCTGGATTTTGACAGAGACCAAATTAGAAAATAAGGCCGACAGGTTAGCAAGAAAGAATAAGTCATATGCAAACGTCTATACTTATAAACAAAATCTATCCAGCAACAGTTTGAATTGCAAACAGACCTATATTGGAAGAACAGACACCTATTATAATCCGGCTAAAGTAAATGGTGAAGGTCTGGGAGCTCAGTTTAACTGGACGGGTCCTCCTAAATTTATTAATCCCGGAGATAAAATAACCATGCAATTAAAAGGTAGTTTAGCTGAAGAAAACCTCTCTTTCTTTGGGTTTGGTTTTCAAATTGCAGCCAGTGCCTGTATTTACAAAAAAGGAGCCGATGACGCCAACTGGTGTGAATCCCTTAGCAATAAAGAAAGTAAAACTACTTTTTCTATTTCTAAAAAAAATACCTCTTTTAGTGAAAATGTGTCCTTGGACAACATACCTAAAGGTGAATCTGATGAAATTCTGTATATACGAGTAGGTGGTGGTATTGAAGGCGCTCGTACGCAATACATTTATGAATGGAAATAAAACAAGGCACAGTGAAATATTGCACACATTGTGGTTCTCAATTAAGGTCAGGCACAAAATTCTGTACCCAGTGCGGAACTGCGGCTAACTCAGACCCAAAAACAGAGACGGTTCAAGACACCAATGAGGTAGCTAAAACAAGGAAGGCAGCAGCATCAGGACCTTTAAAAATAACCTTAGGTATCATTGGACTGGTCTTGTTATTCTTTGTCGTGAAATCCTTTCTGAACCCTTCATCACCTGAAGACGGATCCTTTTCTGAATTTATGGCTTTAAAAAATATTGAGGGCGTATGGCACGATCCCACTGGTGTTCTCTTGGGCGATAAATCGGCTGTTATCGTCATGAGTAAAAAAAGATCGGCAGTCGTTGGATCCGATGCAAACAATAAGATCGCTATAACATTAACTCCTGTTAGCTTTAATACCTATTCCGGCGAAGTAAATTTAAAGGGTGTCGACGGGTATTTTGATGTGAGCTACTATGAAGATGAGGCTAAACTTGTTTTTTTTAGCACTCTGACCAAAAGCAGCTGGTATATTAAAAAATTAAACAAGTAAAGGCATGAACTACTGTACAAAATGCGGAAAACAGCTCAAGAAGGATGCAAAATTTTGCACAGGCTGCGGTGAGAAGGTTAAAGCTGAACCCGTTCAAAAGAAAACTCATCAAACCGCCTTGAAAAAACCGGCAGCCACCACCATGATAGATCTGAAACCGGAAGCCTTGAAAGCTATTAACCGGACGATCATAAAGAACAACCAGAGCCGTGTGGTCCGCTATTCCAAATATGTAGCAGGATTTTTTACATTGGTGATCTTGATCGCCTCCATGAACCTGCAAGCATTCCCTGTACATCCGGCTTTGTTGATGATCTCCATCTTTGGTGTAGCTGCAGCTCTTGTAACAGGCTATATGTTCAGACTTCGTGAAAAGAAACTGCAGACCTTAATTACAGGAGAGTCTGTTTTGGCATCATGGAAACTTGATGCCACTCAAAAAGCAGACTATGTAAAGTTGCTGCATGACAGGGAAACTAGCAAGAATAAGGGATTATTCTGGATCATCGCCATTTTAATGGTCGTGATCTTCGGCATTTTCATTCTAGTTATGGATGAAGGTAAAGGCTTTATGGCCATTATGTTTTTTTCCATACTGGCGGTCATTGCCCTTTTTGCTTTTGGCATGCCGGGATATTACAGAAGGAAGAATATGAAAGCTGACGGACAGATCTTGATAGGCGAAAAATATGCCTATATCAACGGATTTTTTCACAACTGGGATTTCCCTTTGTCGGGAATTAAAAAAGCTGAAGTCATGGACGATCCGTTCTATGGTTTGCAGATAGATTACTACTATACAGATCGCACCTTTGTTAATAATGAGTCCTTAAAGATCCCTGCACCAAAAGATATGGATCTAAAAAAGCTTATTGAGCTGTTAAACAATTGATGAGATATGGCCTACTCCGGAAGAATACATGATCCGTGTTTTGACAAGTATATAAAAAGCACCAAAGATTACAGATTCTTATTTGCCTTCCTCCTTGCCTTTGTCGCCGTATACGGCTTTTATCTCTATGGAGAAAACAGCAGTGAAATGGATAATCCGGAAGCCCTGTATATTGGTTTGGTCATTGGTGCCATGTTTATGGCTATTGGAATCTATGTTTCCTTTTTTGGCAAAGCTGATGCAACCTGGGATGGTATCGTAATATATAAAGCGATCTTAGAAAAAAAAGACAAAACCCTGTACATGGTCTATATTGAAGACTCGAAGAAAATAAGACACGAAATTGAATCGGAGAACGATGCCACCCTCTATAATTATTATAAGGTTGGTGAGAAAGTGCGTTATCATGGAAAGTTGAAAAGCTATGAAAAATTTGACAAATCAGGAGATGATATCATTTTTTGCAATGCCTGTAGTTTTTTGAATTCCATAGAAGCTGATGCATGCGAAAACTGTGGTTGTTTGCTGTTAAAATAGCCACGAGAAAAAGTACAGATAAAAAGTCGGCTTAAAATCACCCCAAAATTTAATTTTAGATAGTACCTTTGATAAAAATGGTAGAAAAAGAGCAATTCATTCAGCTATGAGCATAATCAAAGACATATACGATCTGGCTAAAGATGGCGCCATAAAAGGCGCGAAAATTGCCACCATAAAACGTGCCTTGCGCACAGAGCTCAAGCTTAACAAAAAGTTCCTGCAGGATATCGAGCAGGCCAAACCCATTGACGACGTTAGAAGCAAGGCCATCATAAGCATGCTGGACATCACAGAGCTATCGGCTGTGGTTAGATATGACATTCCGTATGCATTGATCTGCAATAAAAAGGTCGGGAAAGAACTGGCTGAATCATACAATATGAAACGCCTTATTGGCTGGGATCTGGAAATGCTGGTGGAAAGCCTCTACTTAAAAATCGCCTATTTAAAAAAGGATAAGGACAACAAAAACATCCACCTCAACCTGCGACTTATCAATATCTATAAGTATAATAGTATTCTGCTGGAATTGCTTAGCTAATTACTGATTTCTGATTGATGATTGAGGATTTAGGATTGAGGAATGATGATTGATGAATGATGATTGATGAATGAGGATTTTGGAATTTGAGACTGTAGACTGAAGACTGAAGACTGAGGATTGGGGATTGAGGATTGAGGAATGATGATTGATGAATGATGAATGACGAATGACGAATGACGAATGACGATTTTAGATTGACGATTTACGAATTTGGAATTTGGAATTTGGGATTTGGGATTTGAGACTGTAGACTGAAAACTGCCGACTGAAGACTGAGGATTGGGGATTGATGATTGATGATTGATGAATTACGATTTTGGAATTTGGAATTTAAGATTTAGTACCATTATTAATCTAATGTGATCATTCTATTTATGATGAATAACCCTAAAACCGTTGACACCTATATATCAAGCTTCCCAAAAGAGGTTCAGGACAAACTACGGTCCTTGCGTAAGACCATCCAAACCAGTGCTCCAAATGCAGTGGAAAGCATTGCCGATGGTATGCCTGCCTACAAGATCA
>CBDULU010000248.1:0-3889 GCA_965368155.1 uncultured Flavobacteriaceae bacterium | reverse complement strand
GGAACCGTAAAGTAAAAGGCTCCCGCGATCTTTTCTCTTTCTAAAGCTGTGGAAAGATCTTTAACATTGTAAGCGCCACTGGAATTTCCAAATTCAAGATTCTTATACATGAGTCTTTCCTCATCATGACTTTCCATATAAGCCACATTGGCCGGAACCGTCCAGTTCCTATTCTTGTAGTCGATCCATGAAAAATCTGATTTTCTGTTGTCATGAAAACCCATGGTGCTTTCATTATATGGATCTGTAAGTTTGCTCCACATCATGATTCCCTTACCTTCATCCAATCGGTAGTTTACCCATTGTGTTTCTTCAGTGTTGTTGCCCAAATGTTCAAAGATCACATAAAAATCAGGCTCGATCGCCCATTGGTAATCTGCATATTCTTTTAAAACTGCTATACGATCTGATTGGGTAGCATTTGTACAACTTTCATTACCTGTACAGTTTTGGGTAAAGCCTTTGGTCAGATCCCATCTAAATCCATCAATTCTATATTCATCGATCCAATATTGAGTTGTCCTCTTGACATAGTCTTTTGTCGCTTGCTTACTGTGGTTGAAGTCATTAAATACACTATAGGAATGTGTAGCGACCTGGTTAAAGAAAGGGCTGTCAGCGCTTGCCTGGCCACCGTATCCTCCATTGCTGTTATTCCACATCCTGTAAAAAGGATTTTGGCCCGTAGCATGGTTATACACCACATCTAAAATTACTGCCATATTTCTTTTATGACACTCATCTATGAGCTCCTTAAAAGCTTTTGGAGTACCGTAATACTTGTCCAAGGCCATATGAAAAGATGGGTTATAACCCCAGGATTCATTGCCGTCAAATTCACTCACAGGCATCAGTTCGATGGCATTTACACCTAGCTCTTCTAAATAATCAAGCCTTGCTTTTAAAGCATCAAAACTGTGCAAGGCATCAAAATCTCTTAATAAAAGTTCGTAAATGATCAGGTCAGTCTTTTCAGGCAACTCATAACTATTCGTCTGCCAGTTAAAATCATCATCCCCGGTTCTTAACAAGGTCACAGCATGACTTGTGCTCGCTGAGGGGTAATCAGGAAGATTGGGATAAGTGATCTCATCGATAAATTGGTCATTAAAATCGTCAAGAATTGTTGTTGAATAAGGATCTGCGATTCGTATGGTTCCATCCACCAGATATTGGAACATGTGATCAAATTTAGGTGTCAAACCAGTCAGTTCGATCCAAAATCTGTTTTTTGCACTATCCTTTTTTAATAAATAATTAGCTTCCTTTTGCCAATTGTTAAAATCTCCAAGTAGATAAACAAAACTCTTTAAAGGAGCATATAAAACAAGCGTAGCTTTTGTATTGTCATTGGGATTCAAATTGATACCATCAAGCATTCCATTGGGAACAGGCGCCTCAGTTACAGGAGGTACCTCAATGGTTCCAACCGGGACAACATTGTCTTGTGATTTTTTATCTCCGGTTCCATTTTTGGCCTTTACCAAAAAACCGATACTTTCAAGACCGGTTCTGTTATAAAAGTCTTTGGGAACAAAGGAGATTGAGTAAGTGCCATCACCGTTATTAGTCATTTTCTGGGACTCATCTGAATTTGTCCACTCTCCATTATTAGGAGCGTCTTGTTCCACGCCACTTGCCGTTGACCAGGCCCATAAATACACATCAGTAACGCCCCAAACACCAGGGCTAAAATCTGAAGCAGTGATCGTGATCATCTCATCTTCATCAAAAGTAGCCGGACTAATATCAAAAGTGACTGTTTGCTGCTGAGCGAAGATAGAAGTTCCAAGAAATAATAAAATAAGTAAAGTTTTATGCATAGTTCACTCTTTTTTTAAGGAAAAAAAGGGCTGTTAAAAACAGCCCTTTTTCATACTCACAATCAAATTTATTTTTCGGTCAACGTATATGTAGGAACACTAGGGTTTGTAAAGTCTAGCATAATATCATAAACTCCGGCAACTGAAGGAATATTATCTCCATCAAGCTCCAAGATTCCGTCCAAACCTGTGTCACCGTAATTAACGCCCCAATCGTTGTTCACTCTGAACTTGATCTCTCCGTCTAATAAGGTCACATTATTGGCATAATAAATTCCTTCATTACAATAATCAGGCGTAAATGCAAAGTCAGGTCCTGCTCCTCCCCAATCATTATATCCTGAACCAACTACACCGTATACATCTGTCTTTTCAATACTATAACTAAGGTTATTGATATCTACTATTACTTCATAATAGCCAAGTGTAACTGGAATATCTGCACCATTCTGTTGCAAAGTTCCATCTGCTCCATCTGAACCATAATTTACGGCCCAGTCATTGTTTTGACGGATTTTCCATACTCCTTCATTCAGTTTGACAACAGCTCTCCAAGTATCTGAACAAGAATCGTACATCAACGGTACATCTGGCCCATTCCACTCATTTGGAGTAGCACTACCAACTATACCCCATGAATACTCTTCTATAGCATAAGTCAAGTTGTTCTCATCAAAAGTGATCTTGTAAGTACCTGCCGTAACAGCAATATTATCTCCACCTTCTACCAAGTTAACTCCATCACTAGATCCATAATTCAAGTCCCAGGAATTATCTTGTCTGATCTTCCATTCACCATCAACCATATTGATATAAGCCACATTGATACCAGGCTCACTTGTTTTAAAGAACGGTGTATCTGGTCCATCTCCCCATCCGTTAGGTGTTGCACTTCCCACAACACCCCAAGGGGTTGTTAGGTCAAGCACTCCAGAATAAGCAGTTGCAGTCAAACTTGACACCTCAGAAGCTTTACTATATTGATTTGACATAATAATGTCAATTTTCATTTCGAGCTGCGTTGCAGTTCCAGGCTCGGCTCCTAAATTCAAAAGAATTTTGTTCAAATCTTCAGTATTAAATACCTTTTCCAATGCTGAACCTGCAGATACTGACTGAGGAGATGAAAAATCTCCAGAGGCCAGGTCAAAAAGAATATTGTATTCAGCCGCTGCATTGAAACCAAACTCTGGCTTTGTCCAGGAAACTGTAAGCACTGGCATACCTTCATTTGCTTCTTCAAGAACAATGTTGTCATTGTTGAGGCTTACTGTTGTTGAAAAATCTTCATTGATCACAACAACATCATCCTTTTCGCAACTCATCATCAAAGCAGAGAAGGTCAGTAAGAATAATATTTTATTTATATATTTTTTCATGATATATCTATGTTTTAAATTAATAACCATCATTTTGCTTCAATGAAGGATTCGCAATGATGTCTGATGAAGGAATCGGATATATATCTCTGAACTTCTCAGTTGTTTTTCCTTCCATCACGCCACCTTTCCATGGCCAAACACCATTCTCAGTAAACTGGTTAAAACGTATTAAGTCAGTTCTTCTGTGACCCTCCCAATGTAATTCTCTCGATCTTTCATCAAGAATGAAATCAAGCGTAAGATCGGTAGCCATAATATTACCAGCACTACTTCCATAAGCTCTCTCTCTCAACATATTCACGTAGTCAGCTGCAATACTGGCGCTTCCTCCTCCGCCTCTTAAAAAGGCTTCAGCATACATCAAATAAGCGTCCGCCAAACGGAACATTGGAAAATCTACGTCAACAAATTCTCCTGCGCCATCAGATCCCTGATTTCCATTAACATCCAAATTTATAAATTTTTCAATGGCATATCCATTTGAGAAATTGAACGGATCTTCAATCTCCAGCGTTTGGTCTTCGGTAAAGAAATTGGCTCTACCATCACCTATGGCTGTAAGTGTGTAAGTATTATTGGCTCTATTCAATGTTATATAATACCCTCCATCTTCAGCAATTGCAATATTAGCTCCACCTTCTTCAAGAGAACCGTCGGCACCGTTGTCACCTAAATTCAAGCCCC
>CBDULU010000247.1:0-3893 GCA_965368155.1 uncultured Flavobacteriaceae bacterium | reverse complement strand
AACATTTGTAAAAAGAGGCCATACATCAGCTGAAAGTTTTAATTCTCTTTCCTGGGCATAGATAATTGTCGTGAACAAAATTAGTAAAAAAAGCAGCAGTTTTTTCATACAAGTAGTTTTAGTAAAAATACTAAGAATTCATAAGAATAGGTGATCAGGCGTACCCTATTTATTTCCATAGCGAAAGAAATCTATTCAAATTTTTGTTTTTACACTATCCCTTTTTTGATTCCTTTATCGCGTGATCACAAGCCCTGGCTGTAATAGCCATATAGGTCAATGATGGGTTTTGAGTAGAGGTAGAAGTCATACAAGAGCCATCAGTCACATAGACATTTTTACAGGAATGTAATTGGTTCCATTTATTTAAAAGAGATGTCTTAGGATCTTTCCCCATTCTAACACCACCCATTTCATGAATATCTAATCCAGGTGCCTGTTTTGAGTCATGGGTTCTGATATTTGTAAACCCTGCTTTTTCAAACATTTCAGTGAATTCTTTGTAAAAGTCCTTGATCATCTTTTCATCGTTATCGTCATAGGCTACATTTACCCTAAGCAAAGGTATACCCCAGTCATCGACTTCATTTGGATCCAAAGTGACTTGACTTTCTTCCTTTGGAATGGTCTCTCCCATCATATGAGCTGAGGCTTGCCATATCCCGTATGTTGGGTTAAGCAGGCCTTCTTTTAAAGAAGTACCTATTCCCTCAGTCTCTTGAATGATCTGTCTCCAGGCATTAAAAGTAATCGCATAGCCTCTTAGGAAATCCGTTTCTTGTTGTTTGATATTTTTGAACCTAGGCATATAGGCATTTGTAGGTTCTCGCCCTGTGGTATGTTTGTCTTCAAAACCTTCATAATCGGCAAAAACTCTTGCTCTGTAATTATGAAATGCAATAAATTTTCCTAACAGACCATTGTCATTTCCTAGTCCATTTGGAAAACGATTGGATTTTGAATTCAACAGAATAAGATTTGTATTTAAAGTACCGGCATTAACAAAAACAATTGAAGCGTAATATTCTTTTTTCTCTTTGGTCTTTGCATCAATGACAATAACCCCAGAGGCCTTTTCATTTTCTTCATCGTAAATGATAGATTCAACAACAGAATCATGTATCATACTTAGATTACCGGTTTTCATCGCCCAAGGTAAAGTACTTGAATTACTGCTAAAATAACCTCCAAACGGGCATCCGCGTTGACATAGGTTTCTATATTGACACTGTCCTCTTCCTTGTTGGACAAAAATCTCGCGATTTTCGGTAATATGTGCACAACGACCGCTAATGACATGTCTGTCGGCATAATTTTCTTCAACTTTTGACTTGAAATGTTCCTCAATACAATTCAATCCCATTCCCGGTAAAAACTCACCATCAGGTAATACATCAAGACCATCCTTGTTGCCGGCAATACCAACGAATTTTTCAACATGACTATACCATGGGTCCAGATCAGGGTATCTGATGGGCCAGTCAACGGCAAAATTATCTCTTGCGGGGCCTTCAAAATCATAATTACTGAATCTTTGTGTTTGTCTTGCCCATAAAAGTGATTTGCCTCCCGTTTGATATCCCTTGATCCAATCAAAAGGTTTTTCCTGTATATACGGATGCTCTTTATCCTTTGATACAAAATGCTCCGCATCTTCTCTGAATACATAGCATCTGCTGGCAATTGGGTTTTCATTCTTTACATCTTCCGTGAGATTGCCTCGATGTTTGAATTCCCAAGGATTCATGTTGGTGGTCGGGTAATTTACATTGTGTTTTACTTCTCTTCCTCTTTCAATAACCAAGGTTTTAAAACCATTTTCAGTGAATTCCTTAGCTGCCCAGCCACCACTCATTCCTGAACCTATGACGATAACATCATAGGTGTTTTCATTTGTATTGATATCAGCCATTTACGTTTATTCTTTTAGTATTATCAACTGTTTCACATGGGCCATAGCTTCCTGGAATAAGGGTATAAGGCATCACTTCGGTCATGATATATTCAGATCTCATATAACCGAAAATCGTCAACCCTTTAGTTGTATTGAAAAATAATTTCACATCATCGTTTACCTTTGCTGACTCATCTGTTGCATCTTCAGAAATACCGCTAAGCGCCAGTATTCGTTCCTCATTGCTACTAGATGCAAAGGTTTTTCCGATCGTTTTTTTGATGTACGAATCAAAATCATTTAGTCCTCTGATGTAAGCACCTTGCCTCTCCTTATCCATACAATCATCAACCATCACCCATACAAAATCATGAACTTCAAGAGAACCTGCACCCGGAAGATCTCCTTCGGGGATCAAGGTGCTCACCAGATCCTTTAATAAAGATTCCTGTGTTTCAGTGACCTGTAAGTTGTTTAAGGCAAAACTTATCTTTTCTTTGGAAAATTCACATGAAGGCAGGAGTACCATCCCACCAGTTAATATACCCAGATTTCTAAGGGCTTTTCTTCTATCCATATAGTTCTAGTTATATTACTGCATCAGTTATTTCCTTTAGAAGCAGTTTCCAGGGAGTATCTTAACGAGAGGCAGCAAATCACGTTTGTGGTAAATATATAGAAAAATAAAGTCTTAAAAAAGGCAATGAGGCGACACCAAATATTAATTCACATTGTTCACTTTGCCAGAGCCAGAAATGCTTACATTAATTTCAGGAGAGCCCATATAATTGATATTACCCGAACCCGATATTGCACCATTAAGCTGATTTAGGGCATATACATTGGCATTGCCACTGCCTGAAATAATCACCTCATAAATTGGTGATTTGATAGAAAATCCATCAAAATTACCTGATCCGGAAATGTTAAGTTTTACAGATTCCAGATCGGTAAAATCATTTCTACCCGTAATGTCACCACTTCCTGTAATGCTGAATATAACTTCCTTGGTTCCGCTATTGCCGGCAATTTCAATATCCCCGGAGCCACTGATGACAAAAAGCTGGTTTTCCTGATTGATAAACTGCTCAACGCTTATACTGCCGGACCCAATTAAATTTGAAGCCTTTAGATTAGGAATAGTAATTTCAATATCCATTTCGGCATTGTTATAACAGCCATCATTAAGTCTGATTTCCCATTCTTTATTTGCGGTACTCGTGTTGAGTTCATCAATAATATTTGGATAGCCAGTGACTTTTACTTCTTGTACATCTCCTTGTTTGATTGTTAAATGATCAATACCAAATAAACTTACCTTATCAAAAGAAGCAAGTTCAATGGTACGAGTTTCAATAACTCCTTCACCATTTATACAATCGTCATCATCACATGCCAAAAAGGTTAAAGAAAGGAAAAGGATGGCCAATGAGGGAATATGAAAGAATTTCATAAGTGTTTATTTAGATATAAATAAGACGATTATGAAACTATATTGTTACTTATTTAGCATTGAAAATTGAGTAAATCAATTCTTCATACAGAAATACATTTGCTTGAAATATACCATGGAAGTTAATCAAACCAATGAGCTCAAATTTGCCCACTCATGTTTGTCTCACATGCAGAAACCCCGGCAAGTGCTGTTCTCCTCATCGGTGCTTTTACCAAAGCCGCCTGATACTGTTCCAAAGCTTCTTGATTTCGTCCTTGACCTAGCAACCAGTCGGCATAGAGCTCATGGGTAGGTTTTTGAATAACCGGAGGTCCATAACTATAGCTGAGATCTTCTTCAAGTTCAAGAGATTTTTTTAAATGCATTTCAGTGAGTGCTGTATCATGATCGAGCCAGGATCTTAAGGCCTTGAGCTGTTCCATCATGATTTCGGTTTCAAGCAACATTGAAGGCGATGTAGTATTTCGATTTGCTCCGGAACAAAATGTCGCAGCATCGTAAGTCACCAGATAAGATTCCTTATCGAGATCTTTTTTAATTTCT
>CBDULU010000246.1:0-3903 GCA_965368155.1 uncultured Flavobacteriaceae bacterium | reverse complement strand
TTCAGGTCCGAACATCACGGCATTTGTCATGCCATTTTTCAAGAGATGTAAACTCATCAGGCGATTGTCGACATACATAAATCTAGGGCCTGAAAAGTCAACCATGTCAATTTCTATGGTGTCTTTGTCAATATTATCGTAAAACGATTTGAGTAAATCTTTAGGACTATCATTTAAATAAAAGGCCCCGTAAATAAGGTTAGCTCCCAGGACACCAAGTGTTTCTTGCTGTAATTTTGAATCGTTCTGTTTAAAACGTACATGAAGTACAATTTCATTATAATCCTCAAGGGCATCCATTTGAAAACGAATACCAACCCAACCGTGACCCTTGAAATTTTTTGCAAAATCTATGGTGGTTACCGTATTGGCATAGGAAAAGAAAATTTTGTTAGGATGCTTGTCACGGCTAAGGCGGTCTTCAATAAGCTCCACCTCATGTCTGAGCATTTTCCTCAAACGTGATTCTGTGACGTAGCGTTTGTCACTCTCTATACCATAAATGGCGTCAGAGAAGTCCTTATCATAGGCAGACATCGCTTTCGCGATGGTACCTGATGCACCACCTGCCCTGAAAAAATGACGAACTGTTTCTTGGCCAGCCCCAATTTCAGCAAAAGTACCGTAAATATGTTCATTCAAATTAACCCTAAGTGACTTGTGCTTAATTGAAAGAACGTGTTCTAGTTCTTTATCACCTTTGATAAACTTCATCGCTGTATCTTTTTGAGCAAATATACTCAAGATTTAACGAGTAGAAACTATTTGATAAAATATTTATTCCTTTCCGTTCAGCTTCCTAGTTCAAGAAAAGTGCGGGTCTACATATTTTTTAATTCATGTACAAGTTTGGTTAATACGTCTTTTGCATCTCCAAAAAGCATGGATGTTTTCTGGTTAAAGAATAATTCATTTTCAATGCCTGCATAGCCAGGATTCATACTTCGCTTGTTGATGATGATACTTTTTGCTTTTTCTACATCCAGAATGGGCATGCCATAAATAGGACTGCTAGGATCATTATGGGCGGCCGGGTTTACCACATCATTGGCTCCTACCACCAATACGGCATCCGTATTCTGGAACTCTGAATTAATATCTTCCATCTCCACCAGTTTATCATAGTCAACATTGGTTTCGGCAAGAAGTACGTTCATATGACCGGGCATGCGACCGGCAACAGGATGAATGGCATATTTGACTTCAACTCCCTTTTTTTCGAGTAACAGCTCAAGTTCATGAATCACATGTTGGGCCTGAGCAACTGCCAAACCATAACCGGGAACAATAATGACCTTATTGGCATAATTCATCAAAATGGCGGCATCACTTGGGGTTGTTTTTTTAATACTGCCTCCCTGTGGTGATTTTGACGAAGCATCAGAACCAGTAGTTCCTTCTCCAAAAGCACCAAATATAACACTAGCCAAAGGCCTGTTCATGGCATCGCACATGGCAAAAGTAAGTATCGTACCAGCAGATCCAACCAAGATTCCACCAGTAAGCATTACCATGTTTCCATAAAGGAATCCAGCAAATGCGGCTGCTAATCCTGTAAAGGAATTCAGCAAGGAAATAACCACAGGCATATCTGCTCCGCCGATAGGCATCACAAATAATACACCATAAGCCAATGCTGCAAAGAATATTAGATACAAGTACATTTGACTATCAGAGCCACTAATTGTAATATACGCACCAAAGCCCAATATGGCGATCAATATGATATTGTTTATGATGTTATAGGAAGGAAAGCGAATCGGTTTATTTAAGGTTCCGTTCAGTTTTGCCCAGGCAATCATACTTCCAGAGAAGGATATGCTACCTATGATCAGTCCTGCAATAATCGTTGCGATTGACAACTGATCGCCTGTATAATGACTGAACTCGATCAAACCAATAATGGCTGCACTTGCCCCACCCATACCATTGAAGAGAGAAACAAGTTCTGGCATTTTGGTCATGTCTACCTTTTTTGCTACTCCCCAACCAATAATGGTACCAATGACAATAGCTGCTCCAATTAATGAATAGATCAGGGCTGGTACTTCACCTTGGTATAAGAATATGGTGCCAAAAATTGCGAGGGTCATACCGAAGGCTGCGATCAAGTTCCCTTTACGCGCTGTTTCAGGATGGCCTAACATTTTTAATCCTAAAATATAAGTTACCGATGCTATCAGATAGATAAACTCAAGACTAAATATATATTCCATTATTTTTTCTTTTTAAACATTTCTAACATTCTATCTGTAACAACGAACCCGCCAACAACATTTAAGGTACCCAGCAAAACGGCTACAAAACCAAGTGATAAGGCTAAAATATTGTCAGGTTCTGCGCCTAGCATGACCAGGATAGCTCCGATGATCACGACTCCGTGAATTGCATTCGCCCCAGACATTAATGGGGTATGCAAAACGGCAGGCACATGTCCTATTACTTCAACACCAACAAAAATCATCAGAATGACGATATAGATCATTTGCAGGTGATTGCTCATAAATTCAATCAATACATTCATAGTTTATTTATTTTAAGTTTTTCTGATAACACCGTCTTTAACAATAAGGGTTTCGTCTGTTATTTCGTCGTCAAGGTCCCATTTAAATTCATTGTTTTCGGTCAAGTAACTAATGAAATTAAACATGTTTTTGGCATACAGGTCACTGGCATTGGTGGAAACACTTTCAGGTGAAATGGTGGTTCCAATAATTTTTACGCCATTTTTTATCACAGTTTTATTCATTTTACTCAAGGCACAATTTCCTCCTTGAGCTGCTGCCAAATCTATAATAACCGCTCCGTTTTTCATATGCTTTACCTGTTCTTCTGTGATCAAAACAGGTGATTTTCGACCAGGAACCATAGCGGTAGTGATCACGAGATCAGCTTTGAACAAAGAATTATTTACAGCCTCTTTTTGTTTTCTTATATATTCTTCAGAAGCGGCTTTAGCATATCCACCATCCGATTCCTCTCCATTACCTTCAACAGTTATAAACTTGGCACCTAGCGATTCGGCTTGTTCCTTTGTCTCCATTCTGATATCCGTTGCTTCCACAATGGCGCCCAATCTTTTTGCTGTAGCAATGGCCTGTAACCCAGCTACACCAACTCCATAGATCAGCACTCTTGAAGGCGTTATGGTACCTGCAGCAGTCATCATCAATGGAAATATTTTGGTCATTTCATAAGCTCCCTTGATCACGGCCTTATATCCAGCAAGATTACTTTGAGAACTCAATACATCCATGTCTTGCGCTCTGGATATCCGAGGAAGCGCATCCATTGAGAATATGCTGGCTCCCTTTTCAGCTATTTCTTTGACAATTTCGGGATTTGATTTATGAAACAATTGACAAATTAAAATATGACTTTTATCTATTAGTTTAAGACCGTCTTCATCAAACGGATTGATCTTCACCAGGATGTTACTATCCTTATAAACTGCGCCTCTCATTTCAACGGTTACACCGACTTCTTCGTAATCAGCATTTTTAAACTTCGAAGAATCTCCGGCACCATCTTCTACGAGTACTTCAAACCCTTTTTCTATGAGAAGCTTCGCAATTTTGGGAGAAATTGAGACCCTTTTTTCGCTTTTCTCGACCTCTTTCAAAATACCTATTTTCATCTGTAATAATTTGAATTGATGCTAAATTTAGAACTAAATTTAAGGTTAATTAATGATTTAAATCACTTTGTGACAGCCAATACAAATAAAAATTTAAAATTTGTAATGCTATCAAAATCTCAATTTTTTCGATAGTCTAATCGAAAGTGAATAAAGTTAATAGATTTTTAACAGTTGTGACTTTGGGAGTGAGAATAATCATCATTTAATGTTAAATTTGAACAAATAATATTTTATGAAAATAACCTTTTTAGGTACAGGTACCT
>CBDULU010000245.1:0-3925 GCA_965368155.1 uncultured Flavobacteriaceae bacterium | reverse complement strand
TGACCATTGAAATTTGGTGACTATTACAGTAATCAACTGAAAGCTGGTCCTTTATGGAGCCTCCAGGTTGAATAACTGAGCTGATGCCAGCATGGTCCGCAATCTCTACGCAATCCGGAAACGGGAAAAAAGCATCACTGGCCATAACCGATCCTTTCAGGTCAAACCCAAAGTGATTTGCTTTAACGATCGCCTGATTTAAAGCATCTACTCTTGAAGTCTGCCCTGTACCACTGGCATAAAGCTGCTTATTCTTTACAAGAACTATGGTGTTGGATTTGGTGTGTTTGCAAATTTTAGAGGCAAAAATAAGATCAGTGATCTCATTTTCAGAAGGCTCAAGCACAGTCACATTATGAAGACCGGATAGTTGATCTGTTTTAGTATCTTTTTCCTGAGACAATACACCGTTTAATGCCGTTCTGTAATTTACAGATGGCAATTCAATGTCTTTCTGAATCAATATAATCCTGTTTTTCTTACCTTTTAAAATCTCAAGAGCATCTGCATCATAGGCTGGTGCGATGACTACTTCACAAAACAATTTATGAATTTCTTCAGCTGTCCTAGCATTTATTTTAGTATTGGCAATTAAAATACCTCCAAAGGCAGAAATCGGATCACCCGCCAAGGCATCTTTATAGGCTTCTTCTATCGTATTTCTCTGAGCAAGCCCACAAGCGTTGTTGTGCTTCAAAATAGCAAAAGTAGGAGCTTCTCCTTTGAACTCGTTCATTAGATTGACAGCAGCATCTACATCCAAAAGATTGTTGTAAGATAATTCCTTACCGTGCAATTTATCAAAAAGTTCCTCCAGGTTTCCAAAAAAGTATCCCTTTTGATGCGGATTTTCTCCATATCGCAAGGCGCTGACCTGGTCAAAGCTTTGTCTAAATTCAACTTCACCAGCTTCCTGATTTAAATATTTAAAAATGGCGGTATCATAATGACTGGAAACTCCAAAGGCCTTAGCAGCAAAATTTTTGCGATCTTCCAAACTGATTTGGCCATCATTTGTTGATAGGATGCTCAGAAATTCATCGTATTGTTTCATGCTGGATACGCAAATCACATCTTCGAAGTTCTTCGCCGCAGCCCTGATCAGTGAAATTCCACCTATATCTATTTTCTCGATAATATCCTGTTCGGGTGCCTTACTGGCCACGGTTTTTTCAAAAGGATAAAGATCCACGATCACCACATCTAATTCAGGGATTTTATATTCATCCAACTGAGATAGATCACCTTCATGATCTCTTCTTCCAAGAATCCCTCCAAATACTTTGGGATGTAAAGTTTTCACCCTTCCTCCCAAAATTGACGGATAACTCGTAAGTTCCTCAACAGGAACCACATCAATGCCAAGGTCATTAATGAATTTTTCTGTTCCACCGGTAGAAAAAATAGTCACACCTAAGGCGTTTAGTTTTTTTACGATAGGTTCCAATCCATCCTTGTGAAAGACAGAAATAAGGGCCGATTTTACTTTTTTGCTTTTGCTCATGGTTCTTACTGAAAATATGTCGCAAAAATAAGAAAACAATCTTGATCGACAACAGATTCAGAATATATATTCCCGACTATATTGATAACTTTTTAACAAGTGTCTATATGATTTTAAAGTAAGTTTGGATTGACTGGCGACAACATGATTTCATGATTGTAAATGAGCTTGTTTATCAATGCTTTTGTAAGGTTAAGATCTTAAAGTAACTGTGTGATTTATTCGGTTTATTTGGGTCAAGCATATATTTAGAAAGATTATCTTTGGTCATGTCATATTCAAAAGGAGCTGATATTAAGAGCTTTGAGATTAAATAATTACATTGGAGAAAGAAATTAAGCATGGATTGAATCAAAATTGGAAGCAATTCCTGTTGTTGGTGATTGTCAATATTTTTGTGGGCGGTATGGTCGGATTGGAAAGAACTATTCTTCCTCAATTGGCTGAGGAAAAATTCGATTTGACGGTCAAGACTGCCATTTTATCTTTTATCATTGTTTTTGGTATATCCAAAGCAATCACTAATTATTTTACGGGAGTCCTGGCAGATAAATTAGGAAGAAAAAACTTGCTGATCCTTGGTTGGGTGATTGCCCTTCCAATACCTTTTATGCTCATCTATGCTTCTAACTGGTCATGGATCGTTTTTGCGAATTTGTTGCTGGGTATCAACCAGGGACTTACCTGGTCCAGTACTGTTGTGATGAAAATCGACCTTGTAGGTGAGAAGGATAGAGGACTTGCCATGGGCCTGAATGAGTCAGCCGGTTATCTCGCAGTTGGAGGAGTCGCTTTTTTTACGGGTTGGATCGCTTCCACATATGGACTGATACCCTATCCCTTTTATATCGGAATTGTTTTGTCTATTTTGGGTTTGGTATTTTCTGTTTTTTTTATAAAAGATACAAAACATCACGTTGCCAAAGAATCCACAACTAGTGATAAGAAGCTGCTGAAGCAAGTGTTTTGGGAAACTAGCTGGGCAAATAAGAATCTGGGGTCCATTTCTCAGGCTGGTATGGTCAACAATCTAAACGATGGAATGGTTTGGGGTTTATTTCCAATACTTCTTGCTGGTCTTAATTTTGATTTAAAGCAAATTGGCATTATTGTATCTATTTATCCGGCAGTATGGGGGATAGGCCAGTTGTTTACAGGTAAATTGGCGGATATACTGCCTAAGCGTGCACTATTGTTTTGGGGGATGTTATTACAGGGTCTCTCTTTGACACTAATGGCTGTAACCACAGAATTTCATCATTTTATGATTCTATCATCGCTGTTAGGTATTGGTACAGCCATGGTATATCCGACTTTTTTGGTGGGTATTGCTGCATATACAAATCCTGCTCAAAGGGCTGAAAGTATTGGCGTATTTAGATTGTGGAGAGACATGGGTTATGCAATTGGAGCAATATTGACCGGAATAATAGCAGATCTTTTGGGAATCAATTATTCCATGTTTATTATCGCGATAATGACAACCATCTCAGCTCTAATCATCAGGTTCAGGATGGATCCTGATTGATAATTGGCCGTAAATCAAGGGATGCCACTTTAGCACAAATAAATTCCAGTAAGTCTTCATCTTCTTTTGAGAAGGGCGCTATATCATGTGAGTCGATGTCAATTTGCCCAATATTTTTACCCTCCTGAAAGATGGGAACAACAATTTCTGATTTCACGTCAATTCCACAGGAAATGTAGTTATCTTGCTCATTAACATCTTGAACGACAAAATTCTCATTGCTCAGGGCTACCTGGCCACAGATACCTTTTCCGAAAGGAATAATGGTATGTTCAGTTGGTTTGCCGGCAAAATATGACAGTTTTAATTCTTTTTTGTTTCCATGAACAAAATAGAAACCAACCCAATGAAAATGAGCGAAAGTACTTCTTAACAGGGTACATATTTCCTGTAATTTTTGTGAATTGGGATTATTACTGTCTATTATTTGATTAATTTTGTTCCTGATGGCCATTAATTCTAATTCTTTGGTATAAGTTTACCGGGTAAAATTATTCAATCTTTGAAGAAAAATAAAGCGATAATTGTTTTTTTAGTAAAATTCTTTGCTACCTACTTTATTCTTTTCGGAGCCTATTCTTTTTATTTAAATAAAACACAACAAAAAACGGATGCATTTGTTTGTTCCCCAATTACCGGATTAGTTGCAAATCATGTATATAAGGTGTCTATAATGCTTGGATATGATGCTGAAATTGAGCAACATTCTGAGGAATTGTCGATCAAGTATATGCTTAATGGCGATTATGTTTCTCGTATTGTAGAGGGATGTACATCTGTAAGTGTCATTATTCTTTTTTTATCTTTTATTATCGCGTTTTCGGGAAGTGTAGGTAATACGCTTTGGTTTGGTATTTTTGGAAGTATTCTTATTTATATTGTGAATATTCTTA
>CBDULU010000244.1:0-3932 GCA_965368155.1 uncultured Flavobacteriaceae bacterium | reverse complement strand
TTGTCGGTGACACCCCAAACGGTCTGATTGAATTTGTATCAATACCTATAAAATTATTTTCTGGATCAGAAGAATGATCTTAAAGATTCCAAGATTCTGGTCCAAAGAAATGACCAGCTGGCCGAAGAATGATGCACTGAACATATTGTATTTTGAAATTGTACTGATGAGTTTGTTTCTGCTCATGAATGCAGCCGATTATGGTTTACAACAAATGGGAGCCATTCACTATGTGCAGGCAGGGAGTTTTCCTGTGAGCCAATATATTGCTGGAATACTACCTGAAAATGAGCTGACACTTTTCTATATCGAGCGAGGAGCCTGGTGGTTGCATATAGCAGGAATTCTGATCTTCCTTAACTATTTATACTATTCTAAACATTTACATATTTTACTGGCATTTCCAAATACCTTTTTCGCCAATCTGAAGCCTCAGGGCCAATTAGATAATCTGGCTTCTGTGACAAAAGAAGTTCGGTTGATGATGGACCCGGAAGCTGATCCCTATGCTGAACCCGAAGGAGGAGAAGAGGCTGTAGAAAAATTTGGAGCGAGCGATGTGACCGATCTGAACTGGGTACAATTGATGAATGCCTATACTTGTACAGAATGTGGACGTTGTTCTTCGGTCTGTCCTGCCAATCAAACGGGCAAGGAATTATCGCCTCGTGCCATTATGATGAAGACCCGTGACCGATTGGAAGAGGTTGGGAAAATTATTGATACCAAAGGTGAGGAATCCTTTAGAGCAGAGGGTGATGGTAAATCACTGCTCGATACCATCTCAGAGGCAGAGATATGGGCCTGCACCAGCTGCAATGCTTGTGTTACAGAATGTCCAATAAGTATTGATCCCTTATCGATCATCATTGACTTAAGGAGGTATTTGGTGATGGAGAATTCGGCAGCACCTCAGGAATTAAACCTAATGATGAGCAATATTGAAAATAATGGAGCGCCCTGGCAATACAATCAAATGGACAGGCTGAATTGGAAAGATGAATAAATTCTTTATTTGATAAAATGTCAAGTGAAGGAGATGATTTTAAATTTTTTAAATTAAATTAGTATGGTAATACCAACGATGGCTGAAAAAATGGCAGCAGGAAAGTCTCCTGAAGTTTTATTTTGGGTTGGTTGTGCGGGAAGTTTTGATGATAGGGCAAAAAAGATTACCAAGGCTTTTGCCAAGATAATGATAGAAGCCAAGGTCGATTTTGCCGTATTGGGTGCAGAAGAAAGTTGTACGGGTGATCCTGCTAAGAGAAGTGGTAATGAATTTCTCTTTCAGATGCAGGCAGTTACAAATATTGAGATATTGAATGCTTATGAGGTAAAAAAGATTGTCACAACATGTCCTCATTGCTTTAATACCTTGAAGAATGAGTATCCGGGACTAGGTGGATCCTATGAGGTAATGCACCATACGGCGTTTCTGAAGACCTTGCTCGAAGAAGGAAGGATGACCATAGAAGGTGGGAAGTATACCGGAAAACGAATTACTTTTCACGACCCGTGTTATTTAGGAAGGGCCAATGGTGTTTATGAAGCTCCGCGTGATTTGATCAGGAAACTGGAAGGTGAACTGGTTGAAATGAAAAGATGTAAATCTAATGGTTTGTGTTGTGGGGCAGGAGGCGCACAGATGTTTAAGGATGCTGAAAAAGGGGATAAGGAAATCTTTGTGGAAAGAACAGAAGAAGCCCTTGAAACTGCACCTGATCTGATTGCAACCGGATGTCCGTTTTGCAATACGATGATGACAGACGGAATTAAGAATAAAGAGAAAGAAAAAAGTGTTCGTGTCATGGATATCGCGGAATTGATAGCACATGCTAAGGACCTTTAATAAGTACAAACAGAATATATGCCATTTGTGAGAGATAAAAATCTAGTAAATATATACGAGGAAATTGATAAGGCCAACGGTACGATCAAGACCTTGTCGACTGCATTGAAAGATGAAGAGGAGAACAACTCGATCCTTAAAAAACACAGGATTGTTTTGGGTGTTGCCGCCTTAATATTATTGATCTTGTTTCTTTGGTCATTCTTACCAAAATCAAAACAATATAAACAAGAGTACCTGATCAAGAATAATTTGAGTTTGATCGATACGGATTCTCTTCATAAGATACAGCGAAAGGCCAGACAAGTGGTTCTTGTTGATTCTGTCAAAAGTTCGTTGATCGATTTGAGTATCGTTTACAGTATTCAAATTGGAGCCTATGCCAATTTCAGTTCTAATTTGATTTCAGAGGACATCACTCAGTTGGAGGAATTTGAGGAAAACGGTTTCAACAAATTCTCCATAGGTAAATTTACCACGTACAAAGAAACTGTGATGCTAAGAGATGATTTGAGGCGCGTAGGTTTTAAAGACTGCTTTATCATTGCTAAATCATATGGTATGCCGGTAGATATCAAGGAAGCACTGCAGCTAAGCGGTGAAAAATGGATTAGAGGAACTACGAATTAATCAAATCATTTATTTTGTCAAAAGCTACTAGCTGGATAAAGGCCGCACGTCTTCGCACCTTACCCTTATCATTGTCAGGGATCATTGTGGGCTCATTTATAGCTGCCTCAAAAGGATTCTTTGATCCTGTCATTTGTGCCCTGGCACTTTGTACCACTATTGGTTTTCAGATCATTTCGAATTTTGCCAATGACTATGGTGACGGCGTAAAAGGAACTGATAATGAAGACCGCGTTGGGCCAGAGCGGGCCCTACAAAGCGGGGAAATCAGCCCTAAAGCCATGAAGAATGCCATATCATTGACAGGAATCATCAGTATAGCTTTTGCGCTATGGTTGATTTTTGTTGCCTTTGGAACAGACTATCTATTCTATAGTATTTTATTTATTGTTTTGGGAATTAGTTGCGTTGCAGCCGCCATTAAGTATACAGTTGGAGATCATGCCTATGGCTATAGCGGATATGGAGATCTATTTGTATTCCTCTTTTTTGGCCTCTTAAGCGTATGTGGCACCTATTTTCTGTACAGCAAAACCCTTGATCTGACTATTTTTTTACCCGCATTTTCCATTGGATTACTCAGTGTTGGTGTGTTAAATCTCAATAATATGCGTGATCAGGAATCTGATGCAAAGTCTGGTAAAAATACCATAGTGGTTAAGATAGGGAACGAATTTGCCCGATATTACCATTTTTATCTCCTTGGGGCCTCTTTTTTGTTTGCTCTCTTGTATACAGCTATCAATTATAGATCTGCTTATCAATTTTTGTTTTTATTGGCTTTTATACCTATCGTGAATCACTTTATTACTGTCTACAATAACAAAGATCCGAAGGCATTGGATCCTGAGTTAAAAAAATTAGCCCTAAGTACTTTTTTGTTTGCTATTTTGTTTGGATTTGGACTAATTTTATAAGGTGACAATTGTCGCAAAGATTAATGACTAATTAGTCTACTTTTACCGTTTTTAAACAAAATGAAGAAACTGATCATCACACATTTGTTGCTTAACTTGTACCTCTTGGTGCTTGTTCAACCGGCATTGCCTGTGATTGAGTATCTTATTCACTATGATTATATTGTTAATGAACTTTGTGAAAATCGTGAAAAGCCCGTTTTAGCTTGTAATGGAAAATGTTATTTAGGTGATCAGGTGGAAAAACAACTTGATCTTGACACAGAATCTCAAATTCCCTTACCTCCAAGCATTGATTTCGAGAAATTTATTAGCCTTAGTGCCGCTCCGGTAGTAACGCTTTCTTCAAAAGATATAGTGCTTTTACAGTCTCCTTTTGTTATTAAACATCTAAAGGATATTTTATTTTCTTCAACTATTCTACGCCCTCCCATTGTTTAAATAATAGTTATTAATCACGGGTCCTATTCGGATCATAAATACTGTGAAACCCTTCACAGAAAAACCTATTTGTTTAAATAATTAACATCATAATG
>CBDULU010000243.1:0-3935 GCA_965368155.1 uncultured Flavobacteriaceae bacterium | reverse complement strand
AGGATTTTTTAACTGTATAAATCCTTGTTTTTCATACATGTTAACTGCCATTGAAAACTGAGGTAAACTTTCAATATAGAGTTCTGAATACCCAAATTTCTCCGCCCAATCAATGCTTTTTTCCATCAAAATTTTCCCAATACCTTTACCTCTGGATTCTTTAGGAAGATAGAATTTAACCAACTCGGCACATTGCTTTGGAAGCCCGTTAGTAGGATAAACTCCACAACAACCCAGAATTTTATTATTATTTTCCGCCACCCATAAAACAGATCTTTCTATTTGAAATGATTCATATAAATAATCTGTTGTGGGATCTGAATATACGGTTCCATCTTTAGGAGCATTGTGTTCCTCAAACACTTTTCTTATCATTTTTGATAAGTACGGATTGTCCGATTCCTTTACTTGTCTGATCTTCATTGATTTTTAGAAAATATTTTCACCTTCACTCCCACTCAGGGAATTGAGTAATATTTAGATCGAGTTTGGCGATGGCCATCATATCTGATTTGCTAAGTTCAAAGTCGAAAATATCCAGATTCTCTGTCATATGCGCTTTTTGCTTGGATCTGGGAATGGCTACAATTCCTCTCTGGAAGAGCCACCTTAAGCTAACCTGAGCATTACTTTTGTTGTACTTTTTACCTATATCAGCCAGCGTTTGGTTGTTAAAAACATCATTGCGACCAGCGGCAAAAGGAGACCAGGCTTCCATTTGTATGCCTGATTTCTTCAGGTACTCGTATGAATTACCTTGCTGGAAGAAAACATGGGTTTCTATTTGATTGACCGCAGGCTTGATTTTGGCATAGCCCATTAACTCCTCAAGCTGTTCCGGTCCAAAATTACTGACACCGATCGCTTTTATTTTACCTTCCTTATAAAGCTCTTCCATGGCCTTCCATGTACCTTTTACATCTCCTCTGGGCCTGTGGATGAGATACAGATCCAAATACGCCAAACCTAATTTATCCAAAGAGGTTTGAAATGCGTTCTTGGTGCTTTCATAACCAGCATCATCAACCCAAAGTTTTGAAGTCACGAAGAGGTCTTCTCTATTGATGCCACTTTGCTTAATCCCCTCTCCTACAGATTCTTCGTTTCCGTAAATATGAGCCGTATCAATAAGGCGATATCCCACTGAAATTGCGTCAGACACAGATTGTACCCCGATAGCTCCTCTTAGGGTGTTTGTGCCAAAACCAAGCAGCGGCATTTCTATACCGTTGTTGAGTGTAACGGTAGGAATTGAACTGCTTTGACTAAGTGCCTTGTTAAGGTCCAATAATTCAAGCCCTTCCATTGGTAAAAATATTGCCGTAGCGGCAAAGGCCGATGTTTTTTGTAAAAACTTTCTACGCTTCATTCCATGAGATTCATTTTTTTTCGCCATGACCTTATCTATAGGTTAGTTAGATTCAAATATAAGCTATCTTTTCATGTTTATTAGGTCTCATATATTCGATTTTATTTTCACTCAATTGAGGTTTCAATTCGCCAAGGCGGATTTAACCGGTTTTCTCCACCATAAAATAAAATGAGTTGGTTTCCGTCCAAATCCTTCAATCGCGCTTCTCTCCATAGCCATCCTTGATCGGTTGGTGACTGGTCAAACTGGATTCCTTTGTTTTTGAGTTCATCAACATATTGATCAAGCTGTTCACATTCGAAATAAACATAAATTCCATCTCCCTTTGGTAAGGTCTCTGTTTGGTGTATGGAAAAAGTTGCATTTCCATCAGGACATTCAAACCTCGCATAATGTGGCAAAGCTTTAACAATCAGTTTCAACCCTAATTTCTGATAAAAGGGAATCGATTTTGTCAAATCCAATGAAGGGACCGTTATTTGATTTAAGTTCATATGCTGGTTAAATTATTTTTATGTCACAACATGCTTAGCAACGCGCTTTTATTACCAGGGCAGCTTGAGTTCTTTCACTTCATATTGATAAAATTCTTCCAATTTCTTTAGCAGTTCTTTTGATATTGGCTTTGTAGTACTCTCTAAATTACGCTTTAACTGAGCCATTGTCGCATTGCCCGGAATCACCGTAGCTACAGCATCATAAGCCAAACAAAATGAAAGCGCCGTTTGCGCCAAATTATGCTCCTTACCAATCAATCTCTTTATGCTGTTGATCAAAGCTGCCCTGGTTTGAATATCATCGCTTGACCAACGTTCTCTAATATCATTAAATGTGCTATCAGCATCGTATTTTCCTGATAGCCAACCTGAATCAAGTGGAATTTTTACAATTATACCAACACCTGTTTTTAACGCTAAATCAAAGGCTCTTGCCGTATCCTGATGCAGGATATTAAAAAAAGCCTCAATTACTTCGCCGTTCGTGGTTTCCATAAATAGCTTCATCTCCTTATAAGTATCCAAAGACGCTCCGTAAGCTTTTAATTTCCCTTCATCCTTCAGTTTTTCCAATATCTCATAGTGGTCATTATGATGACCATCAAGGTATTCATAAGGAGGGTTGTGAAAAATAAATGAATCAACATAATCCAGTTGCAATCTTTTTAAGCTGCCCTCTAAAGATGCTCGAATGTAGTCAGAATTATAATTAGTTCCTCCATAATCGGTATGACCAAATTTTGTGTTCACCACAATTTTGCTTCTGTCAAATCCTTTCAGTGCTTTTCCCAACCTTAACTCACTGGTTCCGTTTCCATAATTCGGAGCCGTGTCAAAAAAATTCACGCCAGATGCCAGAGCTTGATGAACCATATCAATAGCCGCTTTTTCTGTCATGGCTTTCCAGTCTGAGCTGGCTCCCAACTGCCATGTTCCCATGCCAATTTCAGAAACTAAAGGTGTTTGCCTGGTATATGTATGATACTTCATTTAGATAGCTAAATTATGCTTAAGGTAAATGACTTATTTTATTGATCTACCTCCGTTTTGATGGCCTTTGTAAAGGTCATGGTTATACGCTGATTGATCATTTTCTGTGGTTTTGTAGAACTGCCATAATAGAGTTCAGAAAATGCCACAATATCATTAAACGCTATCCAAACCTCATCGGCATCATTTTGAAAGACCAACAACTTTTGACAAAAAGCATCTAAGCCAATTTTCGGAGTGGTCATCATGGCTTTGGCCCCTGGTGCCGGGGCTCCAAATAAAAGAAGTGTCGTAGGTCGAATTGAAACATTTAAGGTTTTAGCATCATTTTGATAATCCACATCAGCAAACCATTGTGTATCTTCTTGTGATTCAACAATGGCTTTTAAGTTATTAACGGTAGTATTAAAATCAAAATCTGATTGAATTTTTATAATGCCAAACTCCTTGACTACCCCTGCAGTTTCGGTATTCGAAATTATATTTTCCGAAAATACAGAAAGTACGGTTTTTATTTTTTCATCATATGGCTTGAGATCTTCTTTTGGCAACAGATGCCGCTTAGAAATAAACTCGGCTGATGTAAAAGCAATGCTTACCTCTGAAGTATCCGGCTCTGAATAACAGAGAATTTTAAATGGTAAGTCCAACCCTGCCAATTGATTCTTAGCAACCAATGGAGTATTCACTACCTTATCAGAAAATACAGTTGCAACAGAAGGAGGCGTATATACTCCCACTTCTTTTGCCAGCCTGTGATGATCAATAGTAGCAATCGGATGAAAATTTGCAATAGCCTTTGTTAACTCAATATTGGCATTGTCTACGTTTTCTAAAATATGTAGATGCTCTTGCTTTTTTGCCAAATTACAGGAGGTAATAAAAGTCAAAAACGCGATCACAACAATATGCTTCATATTCAAAACTGTTTTTAAAATTTTGTCTTGTAAATATAGTGAATACTAAAAACTCGTAATGCGTAGTTACTGTTTGAGAAAAGGAGCCTTCTGTTCTTATTTAATTTAACGTCTAATTTCCGCTAAACGGAGTGCCAAAAACACCTACTGCCAATTCTG
>CBDULU010000242.1:0-3959 GCA_965368155.1 uncultured Flavobacteriaceae bacterium | reverse complement strand
GGGAGGAATGATGATTGGAACAGATTCTCATACGGTGAATGCTGGAGGACTAGGTATGATTGCCATAGGAGTAGGAGGAGCAGATGCTGTGGATGTGATGGCAGATATGCCATGGGAACTAAAATTCCCTAAATTGATTGGAGTAAAATTAACAGGAAAATTAAGTGGTTGGACAGCACCAAAGGATGTTATTCTAAAGGTGGCTGGTATCTTAACTGTAAAAGGTGGTACCGGAGCTATAGTGGAGTATTTTGGCGAAGGAGCCATTTCAATGTCTGCTACAGGAAAAGGAACAATTTGTAATATGGGAGCTGAAATTGGAGCAACAACTTCAACATTTGGATATGATGCTTCCATGGAAAGGTATCTTAGAGCTACTGGAAGAGATGAGATAGCTGATGCTGCAAATAAGGTGGCGCCATATTTGACAGGAGATGATGAGGTATATGAGAATCCTGAAAAATATTTTGATCAAGTTATTGAAATTGATCTATCAACATTAAAGCCGCATATAAATGGACCTTTTACTCCTGATCTTGCTACTGAAGTAGGAGGAATTAAGGAGAAGGCTGAAAAAAATGACTGGCCTCTTAAAGTAGAATGGGGGTTGATTGGGTCTTGTACCAACTCTTCATATGAGGATTTATCAAGAGCAGCCTCGATCGCAAAACAGGCCGTAGATAAAAAAGTGAAAGCAAAGGCAGAATTTGGAATAAATCCTGGTTCTGAACAAGTTCGATACACAGCAGAAAGAGATGGACTTTTAGATATTTTCGAAGATCTTGATGCCATGATATTTACAAATGCCTGTGGACCTTGTATTGGCCAGTGGTCCAGAGAAGGAGCGGATAAAAAAGAAAAGAATACGATTATTCATTCCTTTAACAGAAACTTTTCAAAAAGGGCTGATGGAAATCCTAATACACATGCCTTTGTGGCTTCACCTGAAATGGTTGCAGCAGTGGCAATTTCTGGGAGACTCGATTTCAACCCAATGACCGATTCATTGATAAACGCTGATGGAGAGGAAGTAATGCTCGACGAACCAACTGGTTTTGAATTGCCTCCAAAAGGATTTGATGTAGATGATCCAGGTTTTGTAGCACCAATGGAAGATGGTTCAGGTGTTAATATTGTTGTAAACAATGATTCAAAAAGGCTTCAGTTATTAAGTCCATTTGAACCTATTGGAGACAGTATTTCAGGAGCAAAATTGTTAATCAAAGCATTCGGTAAATGTACCACTGATCATATTTCTATGGCTGGTCCATGGTTGAGGTTTAGAGGCCATTTGGACAATATTTCAGAGAATATGCTTATCGGAGCAGTAAATGCATTTACCCAGGGAACAAATTCTGTAAAGAATCAAATAACGGGTGAGTATGGACCAGTTCCTGCAACAGCAAGAGCTTATAAGGCTGCCGGAATATATTCTGTGGTTGTAGGGGATCATAACTATGGAGAAGGATCTTCAAGAGAGCATGCGGCTATGGAGCCAAGGCATCTTGGGGTTGCCGCTGTTATTGTAAAATCATTTGCGAGAATTCATGAAACCAATCTTAAGAAGCAAGGAATGCTTGGATTGACCTTTGCTAATGAAAATGACTATGATCTGATCCAGGAAAATGATACGTTTAACTTTATTGACCTTGATCAATTTGCCCCGGGGAAACAATTGACTTTGGAGGCAGTTCATACAGATGGAACAAAAGATTTGATTAAGTTGAATCATACTTATAATGAAAATCAGATTGATTGGTATAAGGAGGGCTCTGCTTTGAATTTGATCAAAAAAGAGAACGCTAAATTATAGTAGTCACTTTATATAGTGAAAAAAAGCTTCGATTTATCAAGGCTTTTTTTTTGTCTAAGTTTTACCCGATAAAGAAAAATAGTTTAAGAGTTCATAGCATTTAGGATCATTTTAAAATGAATTTGCATCCTTCAGATCTGAATGTAAGTAAAATTATATCTATTCGACTGAGCCTTAAACTATCATTAATATGAAATATTATATTGAAAGAATAAGTTCGGTTGCAGCAGCCGTTATATTATTACAAACACTTTTTTTTAAATTTACAGGAGCTCCTGAGAGCGTTTATATTTTTAGTGAATTGGGAGTGGAACCTTACGGCAGGATCGGAACCGGTGTATTGGAATTGATCGCGGCTGGTTTGTTACTTGTGAAAAGGACTTCTTTGATAGGAGGTATTTTAGGCTTAGGAATTATCTCTGGGGCCCTTCTTTCTCATTTATTTGTCTTGGGTATTGAAGTGCAGCATGATGGCGGGTTATTATTTGGTATGGCCGTATTGGTATTTATATTATTGGCAATTAACGTTATCTTGCAGAAGGAAAAATTAGCTGATCTGATCAGGTCAGTTAGGAATTAAAGCAATAGTTAAGGCTATGAAATTTATAAGAAAACATCTTTCCAATATTCTTTTTTTTGGATTTATCATTTTTATGTTTACTCCATATGGTTTGCCTGTAAGGGCCACCTTGATTAAAGCAGTGAGTTTCGTCACTACCAGAGTGTTTTCAATGGAAATTGACAAAGAAGATCAAATTTACCTGAAGGACTTTAACTGGCAATTACAAGACAGGGATGGGCAACAGGTCAATTTGGAATCTTTCAGGGGGCAGGTGATTGTCGTTAATTTATGGGCTACCTGGTGTCCGCCTTGTGTAGCAGAAATGCCAAGTTTCCAAGAGCTTTATAATGATTATGGAGATAAAGTTATTTTTTTATTTGTGGCTAATGATGAACCTGAAAAAGTGGATAGGTTTATGTTGAAAAACAGCTATGAATTACCTGTATTTTTTCAGATTTCCGGAGCCCCGGAAGAAATGAATTCAAATTCTCTTCCAACCACTTATGTTATTGATAGCAAAGGTAACATAGTGGCCAGTAAGGTAGGTGCAGCAGACTGGAACAGTAGTAAAGTAAGAACTCTACTTGATGATCAGTTGCCATAAAAAAAAGTTGCCCATAAGGACAACTTTCTTCTTCAAATAATTAAGTAATGTTGGTTAAATATGTTTTACCATTTTTACTGGTAACAAATAGATCTCACCATTTTTGCTAGGGCTGTAATGCACTTTTTTGTAATTCAATTTCGCTTTTAAATAAGATTCCAACTGATCGTTATCAGTATCTACAGATAAAACGATCAACTCTTTGTTGGAGTTTACGGTGAACAATACATCAGCTTCGTTTTGGTCAGCTGTTATATTATCCGTGTAGTTTGATCCGATCAGATCAACAATTTCGATTCTTAAATCGTCAGTTGGTTTGATGGGATGAAAGTTAGCAGCCGAAAGGTTGATTGAAAATAAGCCAAGTGCAAGTACAAATAATTTTAAATTTCTCATGTGTTATAATTTAGATTAGACAAATAGATTAGACATTTATATATATAACAGACGAGTCTTCTGCAATAAATGTTACAGTATGAATCATTAAAATCTATGAATTGGGAATTATTTAACACTTTTATGGAATAATAAGATCTTATTTAGAAGAGTATATGGGGAATTGATAAAAAAGATATAACTAACATTTACGAGACTAAGCGCATGATTTTAGATTTTTTATAAAGTAATTCATCAAGTGGTTTAATGAAAGTTATGGTAGATACATATATGGTGGATGGTACTATGTAAAAAGAAAATTTTAGATAGCAAGGTGAAGAATGGTCAATCTTTTTTATCAATATATGTAAAACAAAAAAACTGTCCGATAAGAACAGTTTTTTGATTCAAATAAAATAGTGATATAGATTATAGGTCTTTTACCATTTTTACCGGTAATAAATAGATCTCACCATGTTTGCTAGGTCTGTGATTTACTTTTTTGTAATTTAATTTCGCTTTCAAGTAAGATTCTAATTGATCGTTGTCCGAATCTACGGATAGAACAATTAATTCCTTATTATCAGTTACAGTAAATAAAACAT
>CBDULU010000241.1:0-3978 GCA_965368155.1 uncultured Flavobacteriaceae bacterium | reverse complement strand
ATATTTATACCGACCTTTACTGACCTGACTTCTCACCTTAACCACATGCCCCGATTCAGCTAAAAAGTTTTTTAGGTACTTGGTTTCAAAACTTGGAAATTGATTGATGATCAATATATTCAATTGATCTTTCGCACTGATATGCACCGGTAAAGGAGCTGATGATATCACATCCCCTATACTGTCTTTTTCGATTAATGAATAGACATATTTTCCTTCTACAAGATGAGTGGTCTCTAAGCTAAATCTTTGGTTAGTAGCAGCCTCCAGTTGAACCGAATCCAAAGCTGAATCACCTGGGCCCATTAAAACCAATTGTTGCCCTTTTGTGGCCATATGGTATTCCCCTTCTATGACAAAATCATTCCCCACAACATTTTTCTGGGTATAGTTTAAGCGAGATACACCCACAGGTTGGGTACCCTCCAGAAAATGTACGGAGGTCTTATCCATTTGCCATAGATCAAAAGGCTGAAGTCCTTGCCCCAAAACAAATACTTCCTGATCCGTTTGAATGTACTTGGTCAGATCCATCCCCGGTGTATAGGATAACGTTTTAAGGTTCTTATGGGCTGTTTTTAAACTATCAAGTTGCATTTGCTGATAGCCTGAACTTAGAATGGCGGTATAGCTTATTTGCTGCCCTTTTTCGATATTGGGTTGCAAGGCGATCATGGCCAGAGCACTCACAGCGATAAGACCCACCAGTATTTTTATATAAAACCTGGACCCTGCTTCCCCTGTCCATTCTTTCCAGATAAACAGGAGCCATAAAAAAACCGCACCAAAAACGACTGGCCAGATCAAATGAGTTTGCCCAAATGTAAGTTGATCAATCATGGGTTTCCAGTTCTTTTATAAATATTGTATTGAGTTCTCCGAGTTCACTGCTTCGCTTTTCAGGAGTGGCAGTGACAGGAGGCAAAGCAGCAAGTAAGCCCTTTTGTACCCCGATCATTTCCTGTTTAGAAATTTGAAAGCCCTGCCCCAATTTTTTGAGGTCCTGGAGGGTTGTTAAATAATTTCCCGGCTCTGCAATGGCCAGCTCAGCGATCTCATTGCCAGCTGCTTCAAATAATAGCTGATCATTTTCTGTGCTCAACGATGTATTGCTGATCAATGCTTCCAGTCTTTCAATAGATGATCGAATCGCAGGGTATAACACCGGTTTTTCTAAAATTTCCGATTTTTTATAGCTAGATACTTCTTTTAAATCTCCCGTCAGACGCTTATCCTCTTTGATAGGTGGTGGATCAAAGCCAATGCGATGTACATAAATACGTGCGCTGTTTTTAATATCCTGTAAGCGCTTTAGGATACGGTATTGAACCGGTAATGATTCTTCGGGATGGTATAACCTGAGATGCAGTTCCGCGTCCCACATCTCATTTAAAGCCATTCTCAATTGGGCTTTTAATGATTTTGTATACAAGGTGGCCTCTTCAGGATCATCATGATCATGCACATAGCTATGTAAAGGATCTTCGGCCTCTCCTTCACCTTCCCCATCATGCTCATCGTCCACCAAATTGGATTCATTTTCTGTATCATGGGCATGCTCATACTCCGAAAGCAGGTTATCTTCTTCTTCTTCATCATGTGCTTCTTCACTTGAATTGATCCCAAGGGTAGATTCATCACCCATAAACTCGCCGTACTTGATCCTTAGTGCTTTTTGATCAAAGGCCAGCTCATTACTTTTTGAATTAAACTCCTGTTTAGAAAGTTTTGGTTTCTCTTTGATCAATTTTTCCGTATCAATGATCAGTTGTCGCTGACTTCTAAAGTAATCTGGCATTTGGTCAACACCCATAGAACCATCCACCTCAAATACGTCCCTGATGGTATCCCTGATATTCGCAAAATAGGTTTCTCCCTTGCTGATATTCGGGTTCGGATATTTTACGTCACTAACTTCCACATAAAAATACAACTCATCGCCAGGCTCCATACCCATATTGTCCAGGTTGATTTTCTTTCGCAACGATACCCTTTTACTGCCCTTTGGAATAGGATTGTCAAAACCGAGTTGTTCTTCCCTGAACTTTACAGATTCTCCTGATCCTTTACTTACAGTGGCAATAATTGCTGCACTTGCAATCCCATAATCATCTGATACAAGGGCTTCAAAATTTAGTTCCTTATTTTCGAAAACCTCAAAGGAAGTGAATTGCGACAAGCCGGACACTTCAATGGCAGGGCTTTGATCCTCAATAAGTTCCAGGCTGTAAAGATCTGAAAAATAGGATCTTCCTGAAGTATCGACAAACTTAAAATTATAAAATCCAGAAGCTTCTGGTTTTGAAGAAAAACTATAAACCCCTTCTGACAAGACCAAGTCATCATTTTCTCCCATCCGTTGCAAGGTGACAGATGCTACTTTTTTATCGAACTCCAAATTCCAGGTGATGACCGATCCCTGAAGTTCCTTCAAATTCATCTCTGACGAGTTTTTAGTCGCTTGTCTGGTATAGTTGGGATAACGCACCCTTACTGACTGCTTAATCAGCAAAGGCTGATCTGACAAGCCTTGAGTCGAATCCACAGCGCTGAATATAATCCCTTGTTCTGGGATATGCCTATCATTATTTTTTATGACATCGGTTAGTCCAATATAACTGATCAACCAAGCCGCGGGTACCAAGACCATTAAAGTGATCAAGGCTTTTTTCAAACTCCTTTCCGGGCTCATATGAGCGGTCGTTTCCATGATTTGTTTCCCAATCTTTTCACGTTGCAGCCTTGCCAGTAGCGTCATTTCGTCTTCTTCCTGTAAAAGCAGTGAAGTACTGTATTCCAAATCAGGAAGTTTGGCGTCCAGATATTGACAAACATGTGCCATATCATACTTCCATGGTTTCCATACCAATGATAAGACCAGAAAAACCCCTGTAAAGCCCAAGACTGAAAACAAAAGATTGGACGAAAGTCCATATACCAAAACAGCCAAGCCAAGAGCGTATAGCGCTATTTCCAACAGAAACCTAAGCTGCCATTTTTTATGGATCCTTGTCAATATGTCTTGCCCTGATCTGATCATTGCCTCTTGTATTTGGATAAAATTCGTTCTACTGGCAGCACAAGTAGTAACAAGGTCCACAACCATAGCGACATATCCTTTAGCTGTTTTGGGTCTTTCCTTGAATTTATCACACTCTTATTGACTTGCATCTCTTGCAGATCCATGGCACGCAGGTCAAGTGTTTGCATTTGATCAGGCAGCTGTTGATGAAGCTCCAGCAAAACCATCAATTGACGAGGTAAATTCATGTTAAAGCTATTCTCTGCATCCAAATGATGTCTCAGTACATACTGATTATTGGAAGCGCCCTGTTCAATTAAATTGACCGCCAAATCATCTGGTTCCCATATCAGCGTTGTACCTGTAAATGAAATTACAGCTTCTTGTTTGAGCCAAACCAATGCATCAAATGAGCTTAAGTCAACTCCTTGAACATCTTTGACAGAGCTGACTTGGATGTCTTGATTCAGATACGATGAAAGTGCCTCTAAGGCTGCGCTTATATAAATTCTTTCAGCCGATAATCGTTCATCAGAAACGATCAGCGTACGCTGTGTTTTTTCTTTTACCAAAGGTAATTTAATAGCCTTATTATCTGATTTTATTATAACACTATCTCTCTCATTATCAATGATAATATTGTTATCACCTAATTTATAAGTTTCACTTGTATACTTCGATGAAGTTTGATCACTATTTATTGAGGTGACCACAAGTTCATCATTTTTTAATACTGCTTCAACGGGTGCTGCAACTGGTTCACTTATATCTATTTGAAGCCAATGTATCGGTAGCTCCAAACTGGGCCTCATTCCTTTAAAACCTGTCATCAGACCTGTGGTCAATACGATAATACTATCCGCTTCCAACGCTTCCATCTGATGGGCCAGTTGCCAGTAATCCGGCACTGCAGGTCTGTCAATTTTTACAGTAAGATCTTCCAGCAATGGAAAGCC
>CBDULU010000240.1:0-4021 GCA_965368155.1 uncultured Flavobacteriaceae bacterium | reverse complement strand
TCTTTTCCTCCGTTTTATCCTTCTCAACTTCTTGAGAAAAAACTGGATTCAAACAAAAAATGCAAATAATTAAACTACAGGTAATTTTTTGCAACATTTACTCAAGTAATTTTTTGATACGGGTAAAATCCTCTTCTGAATGAAAAGGGATGATAATTTTTCCCTTTTCCTTTCCGGAAAGTTTCACATCAACTTTATGCCCTAAGAAGGCACTTATTTCTTTGATACCTTCCTTAAAATGATCCGGAATTTCTTTTTTGGTTACAGGTAAAGCCTCTACTGGTTTCCCTGCTTTGACACTTTTTACCAATTGTTCGGTTTGACGAACGGATAGCTTATCCTTAATGATCTTTTGATACACCTCCAATTGCAATTCAGGCTCATAGATATTAATAAGCGCCCGTCCATGACCCATACTTAAAAATCCATCTCGAATACCGGTTTGAATGATGGGATCCAATTTTAACAATCTTAAAAAATTGGTTACTGTTGAACGATTCTTACCCACTCGGATACTCAATTGCTCCTGGGTAAGCTTCACCTCTTCAATGAGTTGTCTATATGACAAGGCTACTTCAATGGGATCAAGGTCTTTTCTTTGTATCTTTTCCACCAATGCCATCTCCAGCATTTCCTGGTCATTTGCAAGTCTCACATAGGCAGGAATCGATGTAGCGCCAATTAACCTGGACGCTCTAAACCTTCTTTCACCCGAAACCAATTGGAATTTGTTTCCCTCAAGTTTTCTAACTGTAATAGGTTGTATGACGCCCAATTCCCTTATAGAACCAGCAAGCTCTTTTAAAGCTTCTTCATTAAAATTGGTTCTTGGCTGAAATGGATTGACCGATATGGCATCTAATTCAATTTCAAGGATATTGCCAACAAGTTTTTCTGCGTTCTTGTCCTGAATAGAAGTTATATCTTCCTTCGTATCACTCAATAGGGCTGATAAACCTCTTCCTAAAACCTGCTTCTTAGTCGCTTTGGCCATTATTACTGTTGTTTTTTATAATTTCATGAGCCAAATTAATATAATTTACAGCTCCTCTGCTTGTGGCATCATAAGAAATAATACTTTCTCCGAAACTAGGAGCCTCGCCCAACCTAATATTTCGCTGAATAATTGTCTTAAAAACCATATTGTGAAAATGTTTTTTCACTTCAGCCACTACTTGATTTGACAGTCTTAATCGAGAATCATACATGGTCAACAACAAACCTTCTATTTCAAGCTCAGGGTTGTGAATTTTTTGAATACTTTTAATGGTATTCAGCAGTTTGCCCAGTCCTTCCAGCGCATAGTATTCGCATTGTATAGGAATAATGACAGAGTCTGCACTCGTAAGCGCATTCACCGTAATTAAACCCAAAGAGGGAGCGCAATCAATAATGATATAATCATAATCATCCTTTATCGGAGCAAGGGCCTGCTTTAACATAGACTCTCTTTTTTCCTTGTCAACCAGTTCAATTTCAATGGCAACCAGGTCAATATGTGCAGGGATGATATCCACATTTGGTGAATTGGTCTTTACTATAGCCTCTCTTGCCGACACAGTATGTTCCAGCACCTGATAGGTGCCTTTTTCAACACTTTCAACTTCAATTCCTAATCCAGAAGTAGCATTGGCCTGAGGATCCGCATCAAGGAGCAAAACTTTTTGCTCAAGCACTCCTAGTGCCGCTGCCAGATTAACCGTAGTTGTGGTTTTGCCAACTCCGCCTTTTTGATTAGCAATCGCTATAATTTTTCCCATTCAAATATTGAATTTAAATCGCTGTAAAAATACAATTATTTATGAGCTTATGAAACGAAGTTTTTAACATAAAACCCTTGCTTATCCACAAGTTTTTATGTCTTTATGAATTCATTGTCAACCAAGAGGTTGAGTATAAATTGAATAGTGGAAAAATAAATGAAGTTCTACCTCGATAAAAGACTGGTTATTTATTTTTTTTGCTTCTTATCATCATTTCAAGCATATCCCACATTTCTTCAGGAATCTTTTCAAGCATATTGAATTCTCCGGCTCCTTTTAACCATTCACCACCATCAATTGTGACAACTTCACCATTGACAAATGCAGAAAAGTCAGACATCAGATAGGCCGCAAGATTTGCCAGTTCCTGATGAACTCCCAATCTTCCAACCGGGATCTTTTTCTTCATATCGAATTCTTCTTTCAACTCACCCGGCAGTAATCTGTCCCAGGCACCTTTGGTTGGAAATGGCCCTGGTGCTATCGCATTGGTCCTGATACCGTATTTGGCCCATTCAACGGCCAAAGATCTGGTCATCGCCAAAACACCGGCCTTGGCCGTTGCGGAAGGCACAACATAAGCCGAACCTGTCCAAGCATAAGTCGTAACTATATTTAGTACTGTAGCACGTTTTTGTTTTGTATCTATCCAATGTTTACCCAGTGCCAGCGTACAATTCTTGGATCCTTTAAGAACAATATCAATAATCGTATCAAAGGCATTGGCCGATAATCTTTCTGTTGGACTGATAAAATTCCCTGCTGCGTTATTGAGCAAGCCGTCAACCTTACCAAATTTCTCAAGGGCAGCAGCCAGCATGGCTTCCACTTGGTCATAATGTCTTACATCACATTTTACCGGTAATACCTCTCCCCCAGTTTTTTCTTCAAGTTCTTTTGCAGTTGTTAACAACTTATCCAAATTCCTTGACGTAATGACCACTTTGGCTCCTAACTCAAGAAAATAGGTTGTCATTGCTTTTCCCAAACCACTGCCTCCTCCAGTAACAATAATCACTTCATCTTTCAAGGCGTTATCCCGCAACATGGGTTTACTATAATCCATAGGTTGTAATTTTTTCGTAAAAATACACTTTTAAATTGTTAAAAACTCATGGATATTCTTCGTTTTTTTTTGACTAACTACTTGTCAGAACTAAAAACCTTTGTATATTTGCCGGACTTTTAGAGAAAATTAGGACAACTCACAATTATTAAGATATTTAGAAATGAAAAGAACGTTCCAGCCATCGAATAGAAAGAAAAAAAACAAACACGGATTTCGTGAAAGAATGTCTAGTGTGAATGGAAGAAAGATCCTGGCGAGAAGAAGAGCTAAAGGAAGAGCTAAACTTTCAGTTTCATCTGTACCAGATCACAAAAAATAATATGTCAGAACATATATATATTGAAGGTGTTACTTTAAAGAGTAACACCTTTTTTTATACCCAAAATTCAAGAAATTTAAACTATCATAGATAATTAATTACTTTTCAATAAATTAGCTTAAAAAAAACAAAAAATGCCAAAAAATAATTCTTTAAAATCCGTTTTAATTATAGGTTCTGGTCCCATCGTCATAGGTCAGGCATGTGAATTTGATTACGCAGGTACTCAAGCGATAAGATCATTAAGAGATGAAGGTATTGAAGTTATTCTGATCAATTCAAATCCTGCAACGATCATGACCGATCCACAAATGGCGGATCATGTTTATCTAAAGCCTTTGACTACCAAGTCGATCATTGAGATTTTAAAGAAACACAAAGTTGACGCTGTTTTGCCAACTATGGGAGGTCAAACTGCATTAAATTTATGTATTGAAGCTGATGAAAAAGGTATTTGGGAAGATTTTGGAGTTGAACTTATCGGAGTAAACATTGACGCTATTAACATTACTGAAGACCGCGAGCAGTTTCGTGAACTCATGTTGAAAATAGGTGTTGGAATGGCCCCTCAGGCAACTGCCACTTCTTTTTTGAAAGGGAAGGAAATCGCACAGGAATTTGGGTTCCCTTTGGTCATTAGAGCCTCTTATACTTTGGGTGGCGCTGGTGCTTCTATCGTTTATAAAAAGGAAGATTTTGACGAACTTTTAAGCAGAGGTCTGGAAATTTCGCCTATCCACGAAGTGATGATCGACAAGGCGTTATTGGGCTGGAAAGAATACGAATTAGAATTGCTTAGAGATAAAAATGATAACGTTGTTATTATTTGTACAATTGAAAATATGGACCCTATGGGGATTCATACAGGAG
>CBDULU010000239.1:0-4024 GCA_965368155.1 uncultured Flavobacteriaceae bacterium | reverse complement strand
ATACATCTTATTCAACTTTTGATAAGTATAAACCGCTTTTGTATATTTAAAATCTACATTGGCCTGGTCCTCATTTTCAAGCTGGTCCATAAAGGTGTTTACCGCTTGGGGATAGGCGTTCGCTAAGGTTTCACGGGCATTCTTATTGTTCGGGCTTTTGCGGAGTTTTTCAACTGAGCGCATCACGGAATCATAATAATTGCCTTTTTCATACTGACTTTTTGCCGTTGTACAGGCAACTAAAACGATAGTCATCACAATCAGAATACCAAATAGATTTCTTACAGCTTTCATTTTTTCGAAAATTTAAAGTTGGCTAATAAAATAATATCAACTTTTTACATAACGAATACTAAGCCCATATATTGAATAAGCTGACAATTTGTTCAATTTTATTTTAAAAAGGGACAATTGAAAACAGCGTTTATTTCAATTGGATGAATTTCTGTAGAGAGATCACGACCCAAATATTTTTTAATGACATCTCAAAAAGGAAGACTACTAATCACGGTATTCTTTCTTCTGATCAAGGTGCTATCTGCCTTTTTCTGTTGCCTTTCTTTGGTTGAAAAAAGATGTTTGTATTTGGCTTTGGTGATCTTGAAATCCATATCCTCATCTGTGCCTTTTAAATCTATTCCTGCCTTAAACGGCATGGGGGACTTTAATATTGAGACATGGTAGTCATAAGTAAGGTCCAAATTATGATGTCCTCCAATGGCCACTTTGTACCTGTCAACGGTCACCGTGGATGGAAATATTTCTATTTGCTTGTCTTTAAAGATCATGGCAAATTCTAAAGTGTCAATCGTATTTCTTTCCTTGTTCTTAAAAAAAAGCATTTTCGCCATTTTCTCAAAAGTTTTCCCATTCAGTACCACCAAATTCGTTCCTGCAACCCTTGCTATGGCATCAATAGATGCAGCATTCATATCCAGGTTTTTGTCAATGACAGTATTTCCTTTCATTCTGGCATCCACCTTGCCTTCAAAAGAATCTACCATGGGTAATAAGGTGTCAAGGACAGGCAAAAGTTCAGTGAGCTTAGACAGATCAATATCAAAAATTTTAAAATCAAAATCAAGAGAGGCAATCCCTTTCTCTTTTGAAGTATAGGCAGCTGAGGTGGTCATTTTGGCGGCCATTGTAGTCATTTGTAAGTTAGCCAAATCAACTTTTTGATCTTTGATCGTGATGACTCCTACCACATCATCAATGATGAACCTCTTGTACTTCAGTTCATTAAAACGACTTTTTAAACTTAGATCAAGTCGTTTAGGTACAACAAATGATTTTGGTTGTTCAACGATTTCCTTTTTACTTGAAGACTGATCTTGGGCCATGATGGTTTCCGGAGATTTTTCAATCGGTTGTTCTCCTTCATTAACAGCTTGGATAAGCTCATTGAAATCAATTAATTTGGAATTCACTTCAAGCTCACCTTTGAACATCTTGTCATCAAAAAAGGCCTCACCAATGTTATACACTTTTCCGGTAGCTTCAATGTCAGATCCTCCTATTTCGATTTTGGCATGGTCAAGACTGATCACTCCGGGTTTAAATGTAACCTTTGTTTGAGGCATTTTCAACAGAAGAGGAAAGACAGGAGTGTAGGCGTATAATTGGTCAAAGGAGATATGCCCGCTGATGGGCCAGTTCTTATCCATTCGAGTAGATGTCAAATCATAGGCTCCTTTTGAAATGGCAAAAAATCGACCTTTTGAGTTAATACCTGTAGAATCGATTTGGAAAATCGAGTGTACAACAGGAATTTTACCATTCTTCTTGTCGGGTTCAAGACTAATTTGAGCATTGACAAATTTCAACTTGGCTTTTAATGAGTCTCCAAGATTAAGATTTCCATTTTTAATCAATACCATCGCTTTCATGACAGCTACTTTGGTAGAATCTTTGATGGCAGTTGTGGCAAATTTAATATCTAACTGATCTAATGTTCCGCTTGATTTTTTACCATCTTTGAATTCAAGATTTTGGACAAGAATTTTGCCCCCAATCACCTTAGTTTTCTTATCTGTTAGTAAGTTGCTGTTCTGATCCTGTTCTATATGGATGTCAGCATTGTCCAATACAACCAGGAGACTATCCACCTCGTTATGAAAGACAATCTTATTCATATTTAAAGTGCCCAGAGCCTGAATTTTCCCGTAGTCTTGATTGCGAATGTCATTAATATTGAACATAGATGAAAGGTGAATTTCTCCAGCACCTTCTAAGTTTAAGCTTTTCTTAAAAGGGAAGCTATTCTCCAATGCTTCCAGGTCAATTTTTCCATCAGCGGTTATATCGAGATCTGCATCGTCAAACAAATGCTGCCCCTTTCCTTTGATACTTATTTCAGTACCCACACCTTTTAGGGTGAAACTGTGAATATCAAAATGCGAGCCTGTGTGAATTTCTGGAGATATATAGGCCTCAATATCTGCCTCAATAAGATCAATTTTATTGGGTCTATTCTTATAAGAAATAGTACCGTTATTAATCTTGAATTTAGCGTTGATCGCAGGAATAACTCCTTTAGCATAAATGCCTTTAATATCTGCTATGACCGAAACATCTCCAGAGGCTTCATAATTATCCGTTTTATCAAAAACGGCTTCGGGAACCAAATCAATTAGGGTATTCAAAGTAGGAACCTCTAAATCTAAATGTAAATCAACATCTACATGTTTTTTTTCTCTATTGGGAGTTAAAGTTCCTTCAGTGACGAATTGAATATCATTGATCCCAACTTTAGCATTTTTTAAATCAATGACTTTCGTTTTTCTATTTACATGAAAATCAGTGTTTAAACTAACGGTTAATTCATCAGTATAGGTTTCTCCTTTTTTTCTTATGATCACATTGTCACTAGAAGAATTGAGTCTAAGCAGTACCTCTTTTTCACTGTATCTCGCCTCTATATCCATATCAAAACCCTTTACAGTAATAAAGTTTTCACTATAGCGATCATCAAAAACTAAGTTCCCATTGATGATAGAAATTTCTTCGATATTGATATCGGCCTTGAATTCTTCTCGCTCCTTATCTGATGAAGAAAGGCTATCCTTTTCTTTAGGTTCTGTCTCTTTTAAAATGTCCCAATTCACATTTCCTTCCGGAGAAACATAGGCGTAAATGGTAGGATTCTCAAAGGAGAACTTATTGACCTCTATGCTATTTCCGATAAAGGCTACAGGATTAACACTTACCACTCCATAGTCAAACTGGATCAGCGTATCATTCGGCAGAAATGTTGAATCATTAGACGAGGCTTCACCATTCAGAATAAGCCCGTTTTTTAATTCGAGTTTAAAATTTGGAAAGGTCTTGAAAAAGGTAAGTTCAATCGCATCGATTGAGAGCTCGGCATTTAGATTCTTGTTGATGGCCTGAACCACTTTAGGAGTAATTTTTTCAGGAGTTAGAACAAATTGAAAAACAATTCCAATGGTCACTGCCAGTAAGAATATGATCGAAACAAGGGTTATAGCAACAATTTTGGATATTTTTAAAATCCTTTGCTTCATAATTCAAAAGGTCTAGTAGGTTGTTTTTTTCAGCCCTAAAATACGAAATATTTGAATTGAATTGTAAGTCTCTGCAAGGTTATATCTTTGGTGTTTTGATAATGAAGGTTCATAAATATCAAATTTCAGAAAATTCATAAAACAACTAGTTGCTTCAGATTTTATGCAGTTGCATCTTGTTTATTCATCAATTTTGTGATCGCAATTCAGATCAAAATTCTGCGTATTACGATACTGATAATAGAAAAGCTATGTTCTGGGTTTTAGATGAAAAATAATTCACAAACTATTGTATAGCAATTAGTTAATTGAATGATGTCAGAATTTAAATTTATAAAACTTATTGGGTAACAAGTATTCTTTTTAGTTCAGAATAATCAGATTTAAATAAACCATGATAAAAGTCATAAAAATTAAATAGTTATTCATTTAAATTTAAGGATAATAAACTGTATCCTAGAGTACAGAATATTATTGACGAATAATCCTTCTCACAT